>JAUXBJ010000092.1 GCA_030619425.1 bacterium | reverse complement strand
GGTGGATTCCAGTCAAAATCGTGGAAGCCGATATTTAATGTGCTTTACAACCGCAGCAGGTCCGCGTTCATTCCCGGGACGCAGGTCCTGTTTTCATCGCCTCAAATATCTCCTGCGCGATGAGCCGATGGCCCTCTGCCGTGGGATGACAATGGTCAATGAAAAGCGACTCGCCGCCGTTCTGCGCAAAAACTGTCGGCATGTCGACAACCGTGACGTTCTCCCATTCCTCGCCGAGCGAATCGATCTGCTCCAGGTAGCTTCGCTTCACTCGCAACGACAAATAGTCCCCTTGCAGCGCCGAGTCGAGATAAGCAATGGCAAGCGCTGTGTCGAACTGTAGCGTGGCGGAATCATATTGCGCCGCACTCATAAGATTGATGCCGATGTTGAACAGAAATACTGTCCCCAGTGCCTGTGATGCTGGATCGGGCAGACTGTCGAAAGCACGCACAGACTCCTGTCTGGCCTTGCGAAGGCAACTGTCGGCCTCAGCGTACCGCATACTTTCCCAACAGGCAACTCCGAGGTTATTCCATAGTATGGGCGACTGCGAATCAACCTCAAGTTGCTTAGCGTAATATGACACGGCCTCCGTTGGTGGCAGGGTATCCCGGTAAGCAGAGGCATATACGAGACGTGTGACCTTGTCGGCGTTGTGATACCACGAAGGCAACCGTTCGCGATCAAGACAGTAGCGGATGGGTCGGTTCAAACATTCGGCCAGCGGTTCCGGTATGATGAGTTGTCCATCGGATCCCTTCAGACGACGGAACGGTTTGAACTGCAGCCCAGCCGGCCACCTGAGGGGCACCGGTGGTTTCACAATTATCAGCGGGCAGTCGCGGCGATGACACTGCTCAGCTATGGTAGCCAGATTCTCGCCGTACTGCTCAGGAGTCACTCTTACCTGGAGTGCCATTTCACGCGGCGGCGCTGAAGAACAACCAGGCGCCAATGCTGCCCGTAAGACCCGATATAAAGCTGTGCGCGACAACAGAGCGCGCAACTGACTGAGACGCTGTTTGCGCATCAGTTCGCGATCGTTTTGAAAACCGGAGATTGAGGCGTCGTTGTTGCCGCAATAAAGTATGACGACATCCGGCTCGAATCCCCATCCGTGCAGTTCCAGATAGCGGACCAGTTGCTCGCTGGTGTATCCGGACACGGCGGCGTTGATCAGTTCCGCTTCTTGATGTTCGCCATACAAATCCTGAAGACGCCTCTGCAACTGTGGCCCGAAACTCAGATCGTAAGAATCTAATCCCAGTCCCAGTCCCACCGGCGAGGAGTCGCCAAGCAACAGGATGCGAAAGGAAGTCGGTGGTTTGGGGCTTCTGATCTCAGGACCGATTGTATGCGTGCTGTTAGTTTGGATATATCGATTGGCGAGGTTTGGTTTGAACCGCCAGAGGAGCTCGGGATCCCCTTCGTGCCAGTTGAAAAGGGAGCCGAAGAATTTCGCCTGCCAACCTGACAAGCCCACGGCGTCGTCGGCCCATCGTCCGGCGCTGCGCTCAATCAGGCGGGCGCCCCCCTCCGCCAGTAGCAGGAACAGGCCAAACGCCATGACTGAGAAGACCAACCTTTTCAGCATACCGCAAGGTAGGATTTCCTTTGCGAACAGTCAAGCCGATGGTCACCATAGCCGGGTAGCGAGCCGACTGCCACCCTGCCGCTCACTTTCGGGCCTTGTGTTGTCCTCGGTTATGCGTATAATAGAGGGGAACGCGGATGGGCGACATCGGCCAGTTGCGAGATTTGCCTGTCCGGCGCCGAAGAGACCAACAGAGAGATGAGGAATGTAAAGGAATGGTCTGGAAAACCGAAAAGGTCAATATGCCGTTCGAGGTTAAAGACTGCACGCTGATTACCCGCATGGGGGGCGTCCAGGCCGCCGTCAGCCTCCGCGAATTGCGGGAAGGGGTAGCCCGCTGTCCCCTGGAATGTCTGTTTCACCACTTCTGCGAGACGCAGTTGCGGCCTACTTTCGATGATCCTGAATTCAGCAACGACTTCGCCGTCTGGGCAGCCAAGCACGTGCGCGACCGGATACTGGCCGAGCGCCTCGGCGTAATCAACCCTTACGAGTTTGACAATCTGGAACAATTGCGGGAAGTGGTGCTGGAGGTGGTTGATGATCGCCTGTCGGAAGTCGGTCACCATCAGTTCGCGCCGGCCGGTGAGGATTTCCGGTTCATGCGGGCCGTCACGGTGGTGTTCGACGTCGGCATTCAACTGCGCACCCCGGATGATTTGGTGACCCGTTTACCGCAGTTCAGCACCAGTTCCGTCTACTACCATTTTGTCGAAGCTCGCCGGCGCACTGAAACGCGTCTCGACGATTTCTCCAACTGGCTGGCCGGATTCGGGGCCGGCACGGAACCGCTTCTGGATGCGCTTCACGGCATCGACTTCTACTACCTGACCCTTCGGGAACTCAAAGACGCTCTGCTGGAAGCTGTCTGTCAACCATTCATGGAGACTGCGCATGGTTAGCATGTCACTCGATTCATACGAGGACGTGGTCGGGCAGGTAGTAATAGCTCAGTTGCGGAAGCTGGCCCACCAACTGGCCGGAGCGCGGGTCGTTCACGTCAATTCCACTCGGGAGGGCGGCGGAGTGGCGGAAATCCTGAGCTGGCTGGTCCCGTTGATGAATGACCTGGGACTTGACACATCCTGGGAAGTGATCGACGGTCACGCCGAGTACTTCCACACCACCAAGAGTTTTCATAACGGTTTGCAGGGTAGTCCGGCGGCTTTGACCGACCGCATGATTAAAGTATATGAAGACACGGTCAGCGCCAACGCCGAGCGGCTGCGCCCCAAGCTCTCGGAGGCTGACTTCGTGATCATCCACGACCCGCAGCCGGCCTTCCTCATTAAATGCTGCCCGGAACGGAAGGGACGGTGGGTATGGCGCTGTCACATCGACGTCAGCCGTCCCAATCACCGCATCTGGAGGTACCTGAAAGACCTGGTCTCGCTCTATGACGCCTCGATCTACTCGATGCCTCATTTCGCCCGTCGGCTGGATCATCCCCAGTTGATCATCGCGCCGTCGATCGATCCGTTGTCGGACAAGAACTGTGAGCTACCCCAGGGATACATCGACACCACGCTTGACCGTTTCGGCATTGATCGGCGGCTACCGCTGCTCACTCAGATTTCGCGTTTTGATCGGTTCAAAGACCCGCTGGGAGTGATTCGCGCTTTCGATATCCTCAGTGGCTCGCTGGATGCTCAGTTGGTCTTAGCCGGCGGCGGCGCCGCCGACGACCCCGAGGGCCAGGCAGTGCTCAATGAAGTCCAGGAGACCGCCCGTGGTCGGGAGGATATTTTCATCCTGGATCTGCCACCCGATGCCCATAGAACCATCAACGCTCTGCAGCGCGCCTCGACTGTTGTGATACAGAAGTCGCTGCAGGAGGGCTTCGGCCTGACGGTCACCGAAGCGATGTGGAAAAGCAAACCGGTCATCGGCGGCAACGTGGGCGGCATCAGATTGCAAGTACACAATCACCACACCGGCTTCTTAGTCGATACCCCGGAAGGGGCGGCGCTGCGCCTGAGGGAACTCCTCAGACAGCCCGGGAAAGCCAGCCGCATGGGGCGCACTGCCCGCGAATTCGTGACCGTTAACTTCCTCCTGACCCGCCACTTGCGTGAGTACCTGACATTGATGTTGGGCCTGCGGCACGGCTTGGAGAGCCACCTGCTGGCCGGATGACTCCGGCGTGATGAAACTGCTCAATTCGACACTCGATCTGGACGCGTTCTTCGACCGGCTGCGCAAAGCTTCGCAGAGGGTTCTGCTTCTGGACTACGACGGCACGTTGGCGCCGTTTCGCGCTGAGCGGGAGCAAGCCGCACCATACCCCCGGATTCCTCCCTTGCTGGATGAAATCGTCCAATGCCGACGCAGCCGGCTGGCCATTGTCAGCGGCCGGGCAACCACGGCGGTCGCTGCACTGTTGGGTCTGAAACGGACGCCGGAGATCTTCGGATCACACGGCGCCGAACGACTGAGCATCGATGGAACGTATCGTTCACCGACGGTTCCAGAGGCAACCCGCGCCGTACTCGGAGAGGCGTATCGATGGGCGGGCGATCAGGGTCTACAGCGACAGACCGAACTGAAACCGGCCGGGATCGCTTTTCATTGGCGCGGTCTGGAACGCGAGGCCGCCGAACGGATAAGACAGTCCGTCCGGACACAGAGCAGCCGATGGAGCGACCGCTCGGGGCTGGAACTCCGTGAGTTCGACGGCGGCCTGGAGTTGCGACTGCCGGGCATCACCAAGGGTGACGTGGTTCGCACGGTTCTCGCCGAATCGGACGATCAAGCAGTGGTAGCCTATCTGGGTGACGATACGACTGACGAGGATGCTTTTGAGACCCTGGCCGGTCGAGGTCTTTCGATCCTGGTCAGAACCGAGCTACGTCCCACCAAGGCTGACCTGTGGCTGATACCTCCTGAAGATCTGGTGTCCTTTCTGCATCGCTGGCTGGAATCTTGTAAGTAGATTGAGCGCCGGTCACAGCTCCCTGCTCGCCGGACATCATAGAGCATAGCGGTCCACGTGCGCCCCTTCGACGCGACTTTAAGGTTGCGCACTGCCGGTAATTTGTGTAATTTATTTAATAAATGTTGTCTGCTTCACCGCCATCATGGTGTGCGATTCTGTGACCAGTGAGGGGATGATGGTTAGGGACGTGTATGAGTGAATTGAAAAAGCCCCTTGTAATTGTCTCCAATCGGCTGCCGGTGGTGATTTCAAGGGACGAAAAGAACGACTGGCGGGTTGAACCGGCGGCTGGCGGATTGGTGACGGCGCTGGCGCCGTTAATGCGTCGCGAGCACGGCTTGTGGATCGGCTGGCCCGGCAGCCCCCCCGACAGTCCGGCCGCGGCCTTGCTTGACGAGTACCGCCAGGAGGCTGGTTTCGACCTGCGAGCGGTTCCGCTCACCGACTCGGACGTTGAGAAATACTACCGCGGTTTTTCAAACGAAACGATCTGGCCGCTGTTCCATGATCTGCTGGGCCACTGTCGTTTTGAGGCCGCCAACTGGGTAAGCTATGTCGAGGTCAACCGCAAGTTCGCCGAGGTCGTGGCGAGTTCAGTTCAACCGGAGAGCCTGATCTGGATACATGATTACCAGTTGCTGCTGGTGGGGCATTTCCTGCGTGATCTGGGCTTGCATCATCGCCTGCATTTTTTTCTACATATCCCCTTTCCCTCGTACGATCTGTTTCGCCGTCTCCCCTGGAAGCAGGATTTGCTCGAGGCGGTGCTGGCTTACGATCATATCGGCTTCCAGACGGCGCTGGACCGTCGCAATTTCGTGCAGTGCATTAGGAACCTCATGCCGGAGTCATCGGCCAGGATCGTCTCACGGCAATTAGGGATAGAGTACGACAGCCGCAGTATCAGGCTGGGACAATACCCGGTCAGCATCGATTTCGATGAGTTCGACACGCAGGCGAGATCACCCGAAGTGAAGGAAGCGGCCTGGTTCATCCACAAGAACCTGCCGGGTCGCTCTCTCATTCTGGGAATCGACCGTTTGGATTACACGAAAGGAATACCGGAGCGCCTTCTGGCCTTTGAGAGAACGCTGGAGAAATACCCCGATTTGCGGGGGCATATATCACTGGTGCAGATCGTGATCCCCAGCCGGGTCAAGGTGCCCGATTACCAGAATCTCAAGCAAGAACTCGATGAACTGGTGGGGCGCATCAACGCGCGCTTTTCCCAGCACGGCTGGGTGCCTATCCACTACATGTACCGTCAGCTCGACCGGGTTCAACTGCTGGGACACTATCGCGCCTGCGAGATCGCGCTCATCACGCCGTTGCGTGACGGCATGAACCTGGTGGCCAAAGAGTATTGCGCCTGTTCGATAGACGACAACGGTGTCCTTGTTCTGTCGGAATTCGCCGGGGCCGCCACCCAGTTGTCGAAAGCGGCCATTATGGTCAACCCTTACGATCTGGAGGGTATGGCCGACGCCATCTATGCCGCTTTTGTCACGACCCCCCAGGAACGGCAGCGACGGATGCGGTTGCTCAGACAGGAAGTGAAGCGCAACGACGTAAACAAGTGGGTCGAGGGTTTTCTCAGTCCTGACGCCGAACAACCGACGCCGGCAGCGGTACCGGCCGAGACCTCGAAAGCCACTTAAGGCAGTGTCACCTTCAGCGGCGAGGATGAAACCTCCCACTGTCCTTTCCCGATATTGCGCGAACCCATAAAGACCAGATAGGAGTACTTGCCATAGTGCGGCACCAACTGTCCCAGACGTGGCAGGGACTCATAGTCATCTGTGATAATCACCATGAACTTGCCAAAACCGTCATGTTTCTCGCCCGTGAGGACGAACGTATGACCGCTGCGTGGGTAGCTGGTTTCCTGCACGCTTACCGAGTCATCACTAATCGTCACCCGGTCAACCACGTACGCCGGCAATTCAGATGGGTTCAGCATGATCGGCACGAAGCTGCGATCAGGCTGTTGCAGCAGATCATAGTTATCGACTGCCATTGAGTCCTCAGTGAAACTTGAGGCAAAAGCGGTGAACAGCTCTGCCGCCATGGCGTTGTCCTTGTCGCACACAAATCGGTGTTCGTCAGCGCCAAGGATGGCTGAGACGATAGGCTCGACCTCTTCGGGATGCAGGCGACGGAAGAGGTGGAAGTCTGGGTCGATTTCCAAGCCGGTGGTCCGCATATGGTACCAGTTTACGGCGTGCACTTGAGAAGCCTGTACTTGCCGGACACCGCCGACAACCGGTACCGTCTCCCCCTTCTGAAGATACCGCACCGGGACCATCATCGAATACGGCGGCTCCGCGTTTTGCGACAAGCGGAATTGTATGTGATGTGTACTAGTGGTATCATCAGGGCCCTGT
>JAUXBJ010000343.1 GCA_030619425.1 bacterium | reverse complement strand
TGAAGCGTCCCTTCGTACTTAGATCGAGTTCGATTGGCTGAAAGCAGCCATGCTACGGCCGCACCTACCGCCAAACCGCCGATCGCACAAATCATAAGGAGCATACCTCTTTCCTCCATCGCTCTAGTCCTTTATAGTTTCATCCGCCGGAAATAATCCCGCGTCACTCTCACAACTTTCGGCGACAAAATCAGCGTGCTGATTAGGGTCGGGATAGCCATCATGGCGAAGGCCGTATCCAGAATGTTGATTACCATGTCCTGGGTCCAGACGGCTGCGAAAATCAGGCTCAGAATGTAGATGTAAATATAGTAGCTGCCGAAGTTGAACCCGAACAAGTAGCGCGAGCACTTCAAACTGTAGTACGAATATGAGAACATCGTCGAGATCGAGAACATGATGATAATCAACGTCAGGACGTAGCGACCGATTCCGGGCATCGCTTTGGCAAAGGCGTTGACCGTCATCACCACGCCGTCATCGGTTGCCGGAACACCGGTCGACAAGATTACCAGGGCTGTCATCGTGCACACGAGATTGGTATCCAGGAACGGCCCGAGCATTGCGATCAACCCCTCGCGCACCGGCTCTTTGGTTTTGGCCGCGCCGTGCGCCATAGGCGCAGTACCGAGACCGGCCTCATTGGAGAAGGCGGCGCGTTTGATACCCTGGTGAATGACTTCTCGAAACGCGACCCCCATCCCACCGCCAACCAATGCCTCGCCACCGAAAGCCTGATCGACAATCGAATAGAGAATGCTCGGAACCATCGACACGTTGGAGAAGATTACATAAAGGGCCGCTGCGACATAAAGCACGAACATGGCCGGCACGATCCGAGCTGTCACCTGACCGACCCGCACGATGCCGCCGAGTATCACCACCGCCACGATGGCTGAACAGACGATCCCGGTCCCCAGACGACTGATGCCCCAATCGTTGTGCAACAGACCCGACAACTGATTGGTCTGGAACATGGCCAGACAACCGACCATGCCGCAGACAGCGAACATGATGGCCAGCGGTTTGAAATACTTGCCGAGACCGACCTCGATGAAGTACATCGGTCCGCCCTGTTCGATACCGCGCTCGTCTTTCTTGCGATAGAGACAAGCCAGGGTGCAGGTGAAGAACTTGGTCGACATCCCGACCAGCCCGGCGATCCACATCCAGAAGATAGCACCCGGTCCGCCCAGCGACACGGCGATAGCAACGCCGGAGATGTTGCCCATGCCGATAGTGGCCGACAAGGCCGACGACAGTGCCTGAAAATGACTGATCTCACCCGGATCATCGGGGTTATCGAATTTGCCCCGCAGAATCCGGATAGCATGTTTCAAGGCCCGAAAGGGAAGGAAGCGTCCGGCAATAGTGAAATAGACTCCGGCGCTTATCAGGAGTACAATTAGCGGAATCCCCCAGGCGTAATCGACAGCGGTGGTGAAAAAGCTATCGATGAAGTCGGACAGGTTGTCAAGCAATGGTCGTCCCGGCTTGTGGGGTTGGTGATGTCACGTTGAAGCTAATATAAGTTGTGGTCTGTCGCGAGCAACTGAAAACAGATTCGCAGAATGCGGCTCTATAGTTGCAGGAGAACTGGCGGACCAACTCCATGTTCGGTTCGGCGTTAAGTCATTGCAAATTCGCCGAAGGCGAATGTGGCAATCTTGCCTTGACAGGTGTCGGTCTTAGGGCTATCATGGTTCACCTGATTCGGGGTGTGGCGCAGTCTGGCAGCGCACTTGCTTTGGGAGCAAGATGTCGGAGGTTCAAATCCTCTCACCCCGATTTTGTTGTGGCCATCATTAGCCAGCCGATCAATACCCGCTGCAATACTGAAAGTGCATCGGGTCTTTGCGCCCCAACCAGTCACCACCCCACTTGAAACCGTGCTGCTTGAAAACGGCCACGATCTGTGGTTCCATGTCACCCGGCGTACCCGTACGGTTGGTTTCCGGGTTCAGATCGATAGCTATCCCCCAACTGTGGGTCGATAGCTTAGAGCTGTTCCTGATAACGCGGTAGTTGAAGCAACCGCCATAGGAGACGATTTCGTTTCTGAGGTCCTTGGCCGCAATTTCCTCGAAGACGGCTCTGAACACATCCTTCAGTTTCTTGTGACAGTAGAGTCTTGTAACGTTCCGGGAACGGTCCCATGATAACGGGATGGCAAACGGAAGTCTCACCCGGCCCAGATGTTCGGCTTCCCACGATGGCTTCAAAGTACCATCGGCGGTGACGTAGCGGTGGATGTTTCCGAAAGTTTTGATAATCTGCTCAAGGCCGTGGGGACAGATGATACCATGGTCCTGCTCAGGAGGTTCGGGAATACCGCCCAGCAATTCAGCCTTGGGTGGAATCTCCAGAACCTGTCCGACGATAATCAGGTTGGGATTGACGATACCGTTGTACTCAGCGAGATTCTTGTAGAGAGAAGCATCACCATAGCAGGTCCGAGCGATTTCGCTCAACGTGTCGCCACTCCCGACGATATGAATACGGGCCATGTTTTGCACCTCCTGAGTTACTACGCTATGCCCCTCATAGACTCCGCTTGGCGACGGTTACGGTTGGAGCCGGTCGACCACTCGGTACGACTGTTTCACACAGTCGTTAAGGCTGATGCCGTAGTAGGCGTTGCCGGTTATGTGGATGTTGCCGAGCGCTCGCAGGTGTTCTTCAATCGCGCTGATGATACCAGAGTGTCCCACTTTGAACTGCGGGATACCGTGACGCCACCGGTATATGCACACCTTGTCCGACGGACCGTCGAGCCCGAGGATACCGTCGAGGTCGGTCCAGACACAGCCGGTCAGTTCCTCGTCGGACAACTTCATGGAGTCATGGTCGCCATCTCCGCCGATCATTGTTCGGAACTGCACGTATCCGTTTGGAGCGCGGTTTTCAAATATCGATGAGGTCCATATGGAACCGAGGATCCGTCGGCCTTCCTTCGGCGGCGCCAGGAAGCCGAAGCCGTCAAGATTGCGGCGCACCTTCGAACGCAGGTATCCCTCACAGACCACCGAGATCGGTGCGTATCGGATAGACGCCAACGATTCGGCCAATGGTCCTGAGAGATCGGCCACGATGTCGGCCGCACGATAGGACGGCACGGCCAGGATCACCTGACCAGCCGATGTCGACTCACCGTCATCGAGATTGACTCGATAGCCCTCGTCGTCGCCGGCTATAGCACGCACACTCGTGCCCATCGTGATGAATTCGGCATACACCTGTTCACAGCGTTCAACGATCCGATACAGCCCGCCCTTAAACGATGTCAGCCATCCCCCCGGGCCACCCGGTCCACCGGCCTTGCCCCCTTTGGCTTTGGCCTCCCCCGCCCTGGCGATCATGGCCCTGAACAGCGAGCCGTACTTGCTCTCCATCTCGTGCATAATCGGAAAGCAGGACTTGAGCGACAACCGTTCCGCCAGCCCGCCGTAGATTCCGGAAACCATCGGTTGCACCAGATAGTC
>JAUXBJ010000385.1 GCA_030619425.1 bacterium | reverse complement strand
TATCATGATGCCGGAGATATAGGTGATGTCCAGAGAGTGGTTCTTGACCAGCAGAAAGATCGCAAACGTGGTGAAAATGTGTCGACGACACCCACGAAGGAATGAAAGCGTATAGTACAGCCAGTATTTCTTCTTGAGTCTGACTTTGCGGTTTTCCGTCTTGCTGCGATTGGCCGGCAGGGCCAGACATAGATACAAACCGATCGCCACCACCACGGCGCCCATGATGTAGAAGGTAATACGATAATCCAGAAACAGGGTCAACCCCATGACCAGCCCGGCTCCCACCAACCCGGCCACTGACTCCCACGAGCGCAGTTTCCCCTGCGCCTTTCCCAATTCGCCGGCTTTCGAGAGGTTCAATAGTTGGGCTGAGTTGGTCGGTTCGAAATAGTGGAAGCCGAACGACATCAATAACGTTGCGGCTCCCAGCATGACCAGCGACGGAGACAGACCGCTCAGAATAAGTCCCAGCCCGACGGCAAGAATTGCAAGCGAGGCGATCCGTGACTCGGTGAAGTAGACAGCCAGCGCGCCGACGCCAAAGGCCAGCAGACCTGGTATCTCGCGAACAGCCTGGATCACGCCCACGTCGGTCGCGGAAGCATCGAAGATGTCGACGGCGAAGTTGTTGAACATGACGCGCCAGGCGTAGAAACCGATCCACACCGCCATCGAAGACATGGTGATCGTAAAAACCGAGACTTTCCTGATACCCAGCGCCATAGTCCGGGCAAGATAGGGGAAAAACGGACTGCGTACTGCACAAAAAAACCGGACACCCTGTGAGCGTCCGGTTGGAGTCTTCAGCCTTAGCAGCCGTTAATTCTCGACGTACTTGCCCAAAATCTGGTTCATCTTGGAGGTCATCCGGGAGTTCGGCAGGACCTCGGTAGCCCCGGCCGACTTGGCCGCCTTCATCTGATCCTTCAGCGTACTCGGCGAATAGCAGACGATCGGAATCTTGCACGTCGCACCGTAGGAGCGCAGCTTGTTAATCAACGATGGCGCCTCTATCCCGTTGAGATTCAAATCGATAATGATCAGATCGGGGTGGAGCTCCTGCGCCCGCTTGAAAATATCATCCGAGCGGATTGCCTTAATCCCTTCGGCCTCCATGCCATCCAGTGCGGTCATTATCTTGGAGGTAAAGATCATGTTGTTGGCCGCGATAATTACTTTTCTACTCATAAGCACAAATCCATTGCTGATTCCTGGTCCCTCTCACAGCGATCTACCGACACCCAACATCATCCAGTAGTTTAATATACGAAAAAACGCCCGAGATTCCAAGGGCCACACCCAAAAAACTTCCACAAAGTTCCAGGACGGCCTTCCGAGGGTGGTAAAGCGTTGATTATTAGCCGAATACCCGCGCCCACATAGCTTTTTGTTGTTTTCCCGCGAATTCCGACTTAGTCTGCGACCAATGAGCAAGACCAGGAATATCGCACCCTCCGGGAAATGGGAAATCTCGGCCAGGAATGTTTGGATAATGATCCTGCCGATATTGGCTGTTTGGCTGATGGCTGCGCTGTTTGGAGCAACACTTGCCGAAGCTGCCAAGAAAAAGGTGACCAAAGAGATTTGCATCACCTTCGATGAATTACCGGTGGCGACGTCTTTCGGCAAGGTGGATCATCAGAAAGTAACGGCCGACCTGCTGGCCGCTCTAAAGAAGCATGAAGTCAAGGCGGCTGGGTTTGTCGTGGGCAAGAATATCAACGGCCAACATGATCTCCTCGGCGCCTGGCTCAATGACGGCCATGTGCTGGGCAGTCTCACTAACTCCAACCAGGATCTGCACCTGCTGGCGGTGGAGTCATTCATTCGGGATCTGGCGACAGGTCAGGCGGCTATGGAACCGATGCTCTCCGGGTTCGGGCAGGAATGGCGCTTTTTTCGCTATCCCTTTCTTCATTACGGCAACACGGTTGAAGCCAAGCGCGAGGTCCGGCGGTATCTGGCCGCCAACGACATGGTGATCGCCCATGCTACCGTGGTCGTGGAGGACTACCTGTATAATCTCGCGATGGAGAAGCTGGGCGAGGAGATCGATTCATCCGACTACTTCAATCTGCGCAGTGATTACCTGGAACATGTTCTGGACGCCGTGGAACAGGCGGAAGCCGATGCAACCCAGGTTCTCAAGCGTCGCTGTCGACATATCCTTCAACTGCGGGCCAATCTGCTTAACGCCGAGTACCTTGACGATCTTCTGACCATGCTCGAAGAGCAGGGCTACCGATTCATAGCATTGGATCGAGCTCTTGACGACGAACTGTATTTCGCCCCGGAGGCTTATTTCGGTGCTCGCGGAGTGGGATACATCCAAATGATCAGAGACAGCGACTCCGACCTGCTGCCGGCGGAGTAGGTTCCGTTCCTATAGGAGCAGGATTCGTAGGGCAGCATCCCTGCGATGCTGCCCTACGAGGCTACCTCACTCCGTAGATTGGAGTGAATGAAAATGAGTGCCCTACCGTAGGGACTTGTTGATGAGCCCTTGAGCCCGTCATTGCGAAGCCACGCGTTTCGCGCGGCTGTGGCAATCTCAATTCGTTGGCTGACATGGCGATGGAGATTGCCGCGCTCCCTTTGGTCGCTCGCAATGACTCAAAAAAGGACTTTTTCAACAGTCCTTTAAGAGTGGGCCAACCGGTAATAGGAAGCGTCGCCGACATGATTGAACTGACAAACGTAACATACCGCTACCCCCAACAGGACCAACCGGCCCTCAGCCATCTCAGTCTGTCAATCAAAGCAGGCGAGGCCGTCTGCGTCATGGGAGCCAACGGTTCCGGCAAGTCGACTTTCGCGCTACTATTGGCCGGTTTGATCAAGCCGCAGGGGGGACGACTGGACATCCGTGTCGACAACGAGTCCCCGCTGCCGGTTGGTATACTGTTTCAAAACCCGGACAATCAGATGGTGGCC
>JAUXBJ010000185.1 GCA_030619425.1 bacterium | reverse complement strand
GGAATCGTACCTGCTTGTTTCAGTTCCGCCAGCGTATCCGGATCAGGATTGCCTGGACGCGTTGGACGGTGCCACTGTCGGCGGCGGTCGAACAACTCTTCTCCGGCCTGACGACCATCGAGAGCTACCTCGATCTTGTCGATTTCTATTCCTGCTTTGGTCAACTGCTGGACCAGGCGATCCAGCGAACGCTCGACCAGAGCTTTCACCTCGGCGGTTTCTACGATCACGCGTGCTCTTAACTTGTCGTGGTTTATCGTCAGCGAGAGACGCGCCGGTCCGAGATGCTCCGGTTCGATTTTGATGGAGATGCTCTGACCGTTCGGTTGAAGTTTTGCCTGGAGATTGTCCGGGAGGCTGAAACGAACCGTCCGGGTAGGTATCTCTTTGCCGTCGATCCGGCCCGCAGTTCCCCAGGTGTTCAGACCAGCGAAGGGATCAGCGCTTTGAGTATCATCGCCGAGCGTGAAGGTGGTTGCACCGAGGCCGGATTGTTTGGCGAGGCCGGGAAGCATCTTGAGGTCGGTCAGGTTCGCATCACGGACCACGGAACCGACACCGGTAAGGGGACGCGTGAGTGTAAGCAGTGATTTAGTCGATTCATCGATCACCGATGGTGAACCCAGCCGTACGCTCGACGTCTGATTTCTACTTTTCTGATTAACTTCTGATTTCGCCTTCAAAGCCGGCGTTGGCTCTATCATAACTGGATGCGACGCCGCGCGACTGAGGGTTGTCCGATGGTTTGCCGTCGGCTCAGCGATTGGTTGCCTTGGCACGGCCTCGCCCTTCTGAGGGGTGCGGGGCGTCAACCGGATTGGATCATCCAGCATCGGTTGGGTTTCGATCTTCGCCTGGGGTACCCCGGGAGTTATCCGAACGGGCGTACCGTCTTTCGTGACAGGAGTTTTCGATTGTATGGGCAGTTCCATCTTGGGAGTGCTCGGCGTCGATTTGTCGCTCGTAACCTGAGCGTGGCCTTGTTCACGTGGGAGCAATCCCTTGAGTGTGAGCTTGCGACCACTATGCTCGCCGGTCAGAGTGATCCTGACGGGTTCGTTTGTGTTCTCACCTTTGACGCCGGCATTGCTGACTTCAAGCTGTTTCAGATTGAGACGGGCCAGCAACTGATCAAGGTCGGGAATCTGTTTCGGGGCTATGCCGAGATCAACCCGATCGGTTATTGGCGCGAGTGTGGCAAGTGTTTTTGGACTGCTCGATAACAGGTTGGTCGGAATGGTCAATTCAACCGGGGCAGCACCTTTTTTGGGATTGGCGAGAGTGAGATGGAGACTACCGTCGCTCACTTTGGAGGCTATAATCTCGCACCGGCCGGACGGAAGGTCCGCAGCCGTTCCGTCAACGACCGGCCGAGCTGATACTTTCATGACTAACGGACGTTCCGGCAGTTCGGCCAGTATGTCATTGTTGAACGCGACCAGGTTCTTCTCGACAGCGGTTGCGGGAAGTTTGTCAGCGACCTGTGAAGGCCGGCCCGGAATTACTTCCGAACTCTCATTGGCGTTCACTAAGACCCCGGCAACCAGGGGTGTCGTCGATAGCGGTGTTGTCCGAGGACTCGACTTCGCCACCAGCTTCGATGCGTCCATAATTTTGGAGGGCGAGTCGTCGGTCGCTGACGCCATACTGAACGGAGCCTTCTTGACAGCTTCTCCAGCACCGTGGGCAACCGGTCGCGCCGCACCGCCGGGCCATGACATCAGTAGATCATTGAGCACATCGGCAAACGGCAATCCGCTGCCGTCGACACTCTGCTGACCTCCTGCGGACGTCGTAACCTCTGGTGAGAGGCCGACACCCAACAACAGATCAATACCGATGTTGTTCTGGTTCACCATCACTATTTTTCCGCGATCGTTATCATCTGTTTGGACAGCTTGGCGGCCCGCTTGGGCGGCATCAAGGCCAACACCGCAGAGGCGTTCTTTATCTTCATGCGTGGGATGAGGGACACCACCGTCTTGTCATCGAGGTTGGCCATCAATTGAGCCACCGACCGCGGGTCCATACCGTCATATAGCCTGGCCAGATTGTTGATCCGGCTTAATTCGGCCTGCTCCAGGGTGAGCAGCTTCTTCGATACTGTCTTGTCCAGAAGCTTCAGGTCTCGTTCGCCAGTGGCCAGAGCCGCTTCCCTTTCCGCCAGAGCCGCTTTCTCGGCCTCCAACCAGTTCATCGTCTCGACTGAGTCCTCGACCGACATGGCCAGTTCTTCCTCCGCGATGATCTCGCCCTCCTCGGGCTGGTAATCCAGGAAAGCGAGGTTGTCCATAATGTCCTGAATGACGCTGGGATCCTGACCGTCGACCATTTCCTCATCGTCGTAGAAAGGTGGCGGTTCATCAGTGTCAGCCGAAGTTTCGTGAGCCGGCATCTGGGCCTCTGTCTTGGTTTCTTTCTTGATCTCCACAGGTTGCGCATCTGATTCTGCGGGTTCACGGCTGTCGCCGCCAAGGAAGAGTATGGCTGCCAGTACAATCAGGATGACTACGACGAAAGCGCCGCCACCTATAATGATGTACTTGAGCATCCCGCTTTTGCCGACCGTCTTGACCTCGGCCTCATTGGCGGCGGCCTCGGTGGCCTCGGTGTTCTCTTGTTTTTCAGCAGCCATTATCGAACTCCATATACCTATTTCTCCAGTTGACGAATATGCAACCCCCGTGCCGAAGGCGGCACCTCTCCCTTATCGCATTGTGAGTCTATAGGTTAGCGCGTATGAGGTGGCCGCGTGCGAGCATGGCTGACCAGCATTAGGCGGAAGCTTTTTCCGTTTGAGTGGGAAGCAGTGATGCGATGCGAGGACAGCTTAAGGCAGGACATCCCCTGCCACGTGGCCATCGCAAACGTCGGTGATCTTGACCCGTACCACTGCGCGCCGACCGGCCACCTCGGCGGGCAGACGGACCTTGATATAATTGTCGGAGACACCAAGGCAGACGTCGCGTGTGGTCTTGTGCTCCGAGATCACCTCAAGCGTCTGTCCGATCTGCCGACAATGCGATTCGTGGCGCAGTCGGTTGGATACTCGAGTCAGTTCCGCGTTGCGCTCCTTGATGATCTGCGGGCGGATCTTGTTCGGCATCTCGGCAGCCGCCGTCTTTGGCCGGTCGGAATAACTGAAAACGTGCAGGTAGTCGATCAGACCACACTCGGCAGCCGTGCGACTGGCGGCGAAGTCTTCATCCGTCTCACCGGGGAAACCGACGATCACATCGGCGCCGATAATCACATTCGGCACCGACTGCTTGATCGCCGCAACCCTTTCGAGGAACCGCTCACGGTCGTAGGGGCGCCGCATCTGTTTCAGTATACGCGAGGAGCCGGACTGCATGGGGATGTGAAAGTGGCGGCAAATGCGGTCCTGGTTCTTCGCGCACAGTTCGAGCAACTCATCAGTGACCGTTTGCGGTTCTATCGATGACAGCCGCAGGCGGTACAGTTCGGTACTATCCAGGATTCTGCCGCAGAGTTCGGTGAAGTTCTTGATGGGCGGATCGATTTCGCGGTCACTATAGTAACCGATGTTGACCCCGGCCAGCACGACCTCATTATAGCCATGCATTACCAGTTGGTTTATTTCACTGATTATTTCCGTGGCCGGGCGACAGGTCAATTCGCCGCGGACGATAGTCACCAGACAATAACTACAGGCCTGGTTGCAGCCGTCGGATATCTTGATCCAGGCGCGGTTGCGCTGATAAAAATCGGCCAGCACCGGAGCACAGACTATCTCGGCACCACCTTCAAACAGGGTTGGCAGCTTTTGCGGCAGAATCTGGGCGACACGGTCTTTTTCGTTGTTGCGAATCACCACATCAACTCCCTCAAGCTCGGCGATCCCTTCCGGATCGGTCTCAACATAGCAGCCCACCAGCACCACCCGACTGTTGGGGTTTTCGCGTTTGGCCCGGCGAACCAGGTAGCGGGAGTCTTTGTCGGCACGGTGGGTGACGGTGCAGCTATTTATAATGTAGAGATCAGCGGGCTGACCGCGATTGGCTCGTTCGAACCCGAAAGGCGCCAGATCGGCCGCCATCTTTTCGGTCTCGTACTGATTGAGCCGACAACCGACCGTCAGGAACGAAATCTTTTTTGTCGCTTTGCTATTCACGGCCTGCTAATATAATGCTTGAAACCGCATGGAGGCGGGAAAAAAACGAAGACACAGGAGGTGTCTGCCAAATACAGGGACATTATATCACACATAGCCTTGCGTAGGAGGCGGCCTTGCGTCGCCCTGGTGAATCACGCGGACTGAAGGACCGCGAAGCGGCAAAGAGCCGCTTGCGGCCATTTACGGGTGTGCAGAAATTGATCAATAATTGGCGGCAGTTGTCGATATAGATAAGACGAACACTCCTGGCCCACGAAGGAGTTGCGGCGCAACCCTATAACGGTTGGGTAATGACATGGCAGATATTGAATGGTTGGATAAATACAACACCGGTGTTGAGCGGATAGATGGACCGCTGAAGAAGTTCGTTGAAATGCTCAACCAGCTTTCTGAAAAAGTGCCGGGTGGTATCATCACCAAAGATGCCACCGAGCCGCTTTTGGAACTGTCGAAGTTCGCCCGAGAGTTTTTTGAGGACGAAGAAGCGCTGATGCAGGATATCGATTTCCCCGATTACACTGAGCACAAGGGGGAACACTCGGTGCTGCGGCAATGGTTCGTCAAGAAGATTGTCGAGGTCAATGGGGGCAAGAAACTGGGCACCGACGAGTTGTCCGGTTATCTTGGCAAATGGCTGATCGACCACATTCTCAAAGAGGACAAACGGGTCGGCCAGGCCGCGACCTCGAAGATGGGGTAGGGGAGCTTACCACCAATCACAAATCTTGTAGGTCGAAACCCCTGCGCCAAAGGTCCGCCGTAGGAGGAGTTTCGACACCGGCACAGCCGGTTCTCTTTGAATGCGAGTGCTTTCCTGCTTTTGGGCTGTTAGCGTATTGGCCGAGTTTCTTGGCTTGGAAGACAATTCTCGCTTGACATGTTCTCAAGAGTGTCCTACTTTTCCTAAGGTAAGACCTACCTACGCTATGATATCCTTCTGTCTTGCAACAGCATACAAGCTGTTTCAGGTCTTGCGGCCAGCATAGCATTAATCTAACCTAATTGCAAATACACTTCAGCCGTGGTCTGGCAACATT
>JAUXBJ010000271.1 GCA_030619425.1 bacterium | reverse complement strand
TGAGCCCGATCTGGCGATCGACTACCTTGATTCGTTGCTTAGGGTACCGAGCGAGGTGTCCGTTAACTGGCTCAGTATCGCCCCGGAATTCATTTCCCTCCACGATCACCCACGCTTCCAGGCCCTGATTGAGAAATACGAAAATAAACATGGAATATAAAGAAAATCATCGTGCGCATACACTGCATCTTCGGAGACTCTTCATTGAGGATCACTTGACTATGATGAGGTATCAAGATGTACTGTATCAGAAACGTCACGAATCGACTCGGTATCAGGAACTGTCTGAGTTTGCCTGTGATGGCCTTGATGCTGATGGTCGGGAGTTCGTGCGGGGGGCCAAAGCCGGGTGTTGAAGATTGGCAGGATCCCTCGAAGACCATGTGGCTTACCATTGAAAGCGTACCTTCAGAGGCCGAGGTATACGGCGTGGTGGACAAGGCGCCAGGCACGCTTCTCGGCCGCACGCCTTTTACGGTAAAATTTTGGCGAGGGTATCGGACCAAAGGTCCGGTGTACTGGCAGTGTCCCAATCAACAGGCACCGATGGGCGAGGTGATGAACCACTGCTTCGGTGAAGCGATTTTCCTTAACCCGGGTATTGGGCCAGTTGATAAACGAACGTGGCACCGTGTAGCGACGGGGCGGAATCGCCACCGGGAGACAGCCCGGTTTCATTGTTTCGTAGTCAAGGAGGGATACAAACCGCAATTCATGCAGGACGTGTACTTGATGGAGACCGGGCACACCGACTTTCCCAATGTCTTCAAGGGAGAGAAGATCTACAACGTAGTACTGGAGGAGATTGAGCCGGATAAATTTTGAGGCATAGAGGGATTCGACGGATCCAGGTCGGGCAGTTCTGATGCTATAATTAAAGACGGTCAGGAAGTACAAAAAGGAAAATGGAACCTGACGACGACAAGACACGTGGTTTCGTCATGCTGACCAAAGGCACGATGGTCTCGCACTACCGGATAATCAACAAGATCGGCGCCGGCGGCATGGGTGAGGTGTATCTGGCCGAGGATACGCAACTGGATCGGAAAGTCGCGCTGAAATTCCTGCCGCCGCATCTGTGCGCCGAGGAGGACTGCCGGAAGCGCTTCAAACGGGAGGCCCAGGCCGCCGCCAAGCTGAACCATCCGAACATCATCACTATCCACGAAGTCTCCGATTACCAGGGGCGGCCGTTTATCGCCATGGAACACATCGAAGGCCGATCACTGCGAGAGTTTTCCTCCGGCAGAGAACTGTCTTTCGAACAGATTCTCGAACTGGCTATTCAAATATGCGAAGGACTCAACGAAGCGCACGAAAGCGGCGTAACCCACCGCGATATCAAACCGTCAAATATCCTGATAGATTCCCATGGCCGAGCTAAGATCGTCGACTTTGGTCTGGCGGCAGTCAAAGGCACCGACCAGCTCACTAAGACTGGTTCGACGATGGGAACCATAGGCTACATGTCCCCGGAACAGGTGCGGGGGAATCAGGTTGACCATCGCAGCGACCTGTTCTCACTCGGAGTAGTCTTGTACGAATTGATTACGAAACAGAATCCGTTCAAACGCGATAGCGAGGCGGCCACGCTCAAAGCCGTGAGCGATGACACTCCGCATCCAGTGGCCAGATATCGATCCGGTATTCCCAATGAACTCCAACGCACAGTCTCCAAATTGTTGGAGAAAGACTCCGCCTATCGGTACCAGACGGCCGCCGGAGTGATCAGCGACTTACGGAGGCTCAAGAAGGAGCCTGTATCCGGTCCGTCCACGGTACAGCCCAAACCTTCTATTGCGGTGCTGCCATTTACAAATCTCAGCGCCGATCCGGAGCAGGAGTACTTCTGTGACGGCATGGCGGAAGAGATTATCAATGCTCTCACCCACGTCGAAGGTTTACGTGTGGTGGCAAGGACATCGTGCTTTGCATTCAAAGACAGACATGAAGATATCCGGCAGATTGGGAGAAAACTGAATGTCGACAACGTGCTTGAAGGCAGCGTCCGGAAGGCCGGGAATCGAGTCAGGATCACTGGTCAGCTCATCAAGATTTCAGACGGCTATCACCTCTGGTCAGACCGCTACGATCGCGAACTAAGTGATATCTTTGCGGTGCAGGATGAAATCTCTATAGCTATAGTAGAAAAACTAAAGGTCAAGCTTCTTGGCGGTGAACACGAACAGATCGTGAAACGGTCCACTGACAACCTTGATGCATACAACCTCTACTTAAAGGGTCGGTATCACTGGAACAAGAGGACAGAACAGGGGATGAGGAAGGGCCTGGAGTACTTTCAGCAAGCTGCTGAAGAAGACCCGGCCTATGTTCTGCCGTACACCGGGATAGCTGATTGCTACAACCTCCTCGGGTGGTATGGCTATGTCGCACCTAAAGAAGCCTTCCCAAAAGCGAAAGTTGCGGCGGAAAAGGCGCGAGACATGGACGCGACCCTCGCCGAAGTTCACACTTCTCTGGCGGGCGTCAGAGAGTTCTATGACTGGGACTGGTCAGCAGCCGAGAAGGGATACAGACGGGCTATCGAACTGAATTCCAGCTACCTGCCAGCCCACCACAGGTATGGTGAGTTAATGTGCTATTTGGGGAGGCACGAAGAGGCTTTCCGAGAGATTGAGTGTGCCCTAAACCTTGACCCGCTCTCACTACTCTACAACACAATCCTGGTTGAGGTATTCTACTTTGCCCGTCAGTACGACCAGGCGATAGAGGTAGCGCTGAGGACGGTTGAGATGGACCCGAACTTCCTCCCCCCTCATTGGTTAGTTGCGTTTGCGTATGCACAGAAGCAGATGTATAAAGACGCCTTGACAGAAACTCAAAAGGCCGCCGATCTTTCTGGAGAGGGCAATCCGCTCATAATAACGCAGCTTGGAATACTGTATTCGCTCTCGGGAAGGAACGACGAAGCCAGGGAGGTACTCGACGAGTTGTCTGAGCTGTCCGAGCGGAGGTTTGTCTCCCCGTTTTACACGGCCTTAATTCATCTGGGACTTGGCGAGAAAAACAGCGCCCTCAAGTGGTTGGAAAAAGCTTACGATGAACATGATCACGCATTGGAAACTCTGAAGGTGGAGCCAATGCTGGATAGCCTGCGCTCACATCCAAGGTTTGGAGTTCTGCTTAAAAGGATGGAACTGGAATAGGTCAATTGTGAGGCCGAAATGACGAAACAGTCCGGCGATAACGACGAAACTCGAACTCATGTTTCCTTAGCCAAAGGCGCGATGGTGTCGCACTACCGGATTGTCGAGAAGATCGGTGCCGGTGGTATGGGGGAGGTGTATCTGGCCGAGGATACAGAGCTTGATCGTAAAGTCGCACTGAAGTTTCTGCCTCCGCATCTATGTCAAGATGAAGACTGCCGCGCGCGTTTCAAGCGCGAGGCTCAGGCGGCGGCTAAGCTCAGCCACCCGAACATTGTTACCATCCATGAGGTCGGTGACCATCAGAGTCGGCCGTATTTCGTTATGGAGCATGTGGAGGGGCAATCTTTACGAGAGTTCTCCTCCGCTAAGGACCTATCTATCGAGCAGATTCTCGAATTGGCCATCCAGATATGCGAAGGACTTAACGACGCTCACGAAAAGGGCGTAACGCATCGGGATATCAAGCCTTCAAACATCCTTATTGACTCACATAGCAGAGCCAAGATCGTGGATTTCGGCTTAGCATCGGTGATCGGAACAGATCAACTGACTAAGACGGGTTCAACACTCGGCACAATTGGCTATATGTCCCCCGAGCAGGTGCGAGGTCAGCAGATGGATCATCGCAGCGATTTGTTCTCACTTGGGGTCGTCCTGTACGAACTGATCACAAAACAAAATCCATTCAAGCGTGACAGCGAAGCGGCCACGCTAAAGGCCGTCAGCGATGATATGCCTCATCCGGTCGCACGATACAGAGCCGGTTTGCCGGACGGTCTTCAGGCCATAGTCGACAAGGCGCTGGAAAAGGATGTCCAGACCCGCTTTCAACACGCGGATGGAATGCTGTCCGACCTTATGCGTCTGAAACGGTCGTTGGACTCGACACAAGCATCAGCCACAGGTATGTCGCTGAAACAAAGATCACGTAATGTATGGTGGGTCGTCGCGACTGCGGTTGTAATAGTCGCATCGGTTGTGCTCATAACCAAACCGTGGATAACCGAAACAGCATCCGAGCAGCCGGATAAGATCATGCTGGCCGTTCTGC
>JAUXBJ010000245.1 GCA_030619425.1 bacterium | reverse complement strand
TGTTGCTATCGACGCCGTTGGTCGTAGGTGAGCCGTCCGAGGATCGGACGGTGACTCGACGTGGTGAGATCGTCGGCAAAGTCATCGACGCTGAGACCGGAAAACCGCTTCTCGGGTCGAGCATCGCCATCGTCGGTGGACTGGCCGGGACGAAGAGCGATGTTGAGGGAGCCTTCACTCTCCCCAATCTCAAGCCCGGCCACTACAGTATCCGTATCAGTCATGTCGGCTACGAAACGCGTCTATTTGAGAATGTGTCGATCGATCAGGGTAACGAACTGAGGATCGATGTTGAGTTGGTCCGCAAACTGATCTCGGTCAGAAATATCGTGGTGGCTCCCGGCAGGTTCGCCATAATGGACGCCACACCGGTAGTGCGACAAGGTCTGTCGCGGCGCGACATCGAGTCGATACCGCAGTTGGGCGAAGATATTTATCGCGCTGTCAGACGGTTGCCGGGCATTTCCTCCAATGACTATTCGGCACGATTCAATGTGCGCGGTGGTCAGCATGACGAAGTGCTGGTTCTGTTGGACGGTATGGAGCTGTACGAACCGTTTCATCTCAAGGATGTGGACGGTGGTGCGCTCAGCATCATCGACATCGCGACCATCGAAGGTATCGATCTCATGACCGGAGGGTTCACGGCGAACTACGGCGACCGCATGAGCGGTGTGTTTGATATCAAAACCAAGCGACCTCCGGTCAGCCGGAAGCAGTTCTCCCTCGGTATCAGCTTTATGAATATGCGGGCCATGTCGCGCGGCGCCTTCGCCGACAACAAGGGTTCCTGGTTGCTGTCGGCGCGGCGGGGGTACCTTGACATCATACTGGATCTGACGGGTGATGATACTCCGGACAACTTCTCCCCAAACTACTACGATCTGCTCGCGAAAGTACAATACCAGCTTACACCCAGCCAGCTCCTGTCGGTCAATTTGCTGCACTCGCGTGATTATCTCGATTTGGTCGACTTCATTGAGGACCGGAGCGACACTGGCGAGACCGCCTATGGCAACTCTTATGTCTGGCTGTCGGTGCACACATCGTTGCGAGCAAACCTTACCGCCCGGACTCAGACTTCCTTTGGTCGGGTGACACACGACCGGTTCGCCGCCTCTTACGAGCCACCCGATCACCGCTTTGACTTCAGGGTGTCCGATGATCGTCGCTTTCATATCTTCGGACTCAAGCAGGACTGGGAGTTGGAACTGTCCGAGCGCAACTTTCTCAAAGCCGGGATGGAGGTTCGCCGTTTTGAGTCATCGTACGATCACTTCGCGGTGAAGAACATCTATCACCGGACGGCGCCCGGCGTCGGTTATTTTCAGTTGGATACTACCGAAGCGCTTATAGAACCTTCGGGCGAACGCCTGAGCGTCTATGTGGCTGATCGCTTTCGAGTGGTCGAAAAGTTTACTACCGAACTGGGCGTTCGGTATGACCGCGTCTCTTATTCCGACGATGAGAACATAAGTCCGCGTGTCAACCTTGTGTACGACTTCACCGACCGCACATCCGTCCGCGGCGGCTTTGGGCATTACTACCAGAGCCAGCGCATTCACACAATCTCCATTCAGGACGGCGAAGCCGACTTTTACCCTGCCGAGAAAGCCGTCCACTGGGTCGTTGGGCTGCAACATCAATTCAACAACGGCCTTCAATTCCGTCTGGACGGCTACCACAAACGCTATACCGATCTTCAGCCGCGTCACGCCAATTACCTCGGAGATATCGAACTGTTAGGGGCTTTGGAAGATGATAGATACACTCTGACGCGCGATGGTTCCACGGCGAAAGGGATCGAGCTTTACTTGAAGAAAGAGAACGGCGGCAAGTTCACCTGGTGGGCCAGTTATGCCCTGTCCTGGGTCGATGAGGAAATAGGGAGCATCATCACGCATGGAACAGAGACTGTTTTTGACAAAGAGATCAACGGCCCGACCGACCAGCGCCACACGATTTATCTCGACTGCGGCTACCGCCCCAGTGAGAATTGGCAGATGAACCTGGCCTGGCATTATCACACCGGCTGGCCGTTCACGCCGTTGGAAATGATTCAGGAGTTTCGCTACAATACTCTGTATATAGGCACCATAATGGGTGAGCCGTTGAGCCGCCGCTACCCATCGTTCAGCCGCGTGGACCTGAGAATCAACCGGTACCATCGAACGTCCAGGGGGCAATTCTCAGTCTTTCTCGAGATAGTGAATTTGCTCAATCGGGAAAATGTGCGGCACTACACGTACGATTGGGAATACACCGACAGTTGGCATCTGAACAGAACGGCGGAGCACTGGTTCAAGATACTCCCCTCGCTTGGCGTGGCGTACAGCTTTTGATACCACCGGCCACTTGCTTCGCATTGTCTGATTTCATGCGACCCAACCGCATGCGAGCGGAAAACATCTCCTGACCGGGTGGCCCATCCGCTTGCGGTGGGTTTCAAGGCTTGACTGGCGATACCGCTGAACGTAAATTGGCAACATACCTCGGCTGCGACATTCCGATCATTCGGGGACGGCGAGGTTTGTGACCTTACGTTGTTGTTAAGGTCTTCATGAAGTGGAGTTGGAGCTTGATGGATACGAGGCATAGCAACATATTCTCTGGAAACCCAGCGCAAGAGGAGCGTTGATAAACCCCAGGAGCCGTCATTGCGAAGCCACGCGTTTCGCGTGGCTGTGGCAATCTCAATTCGTCGGCAGACTTGGCGTGGAAATTGTCGCCCTCCCAACGACACGAGTGTCTTAGGTCGCTCGCAATAACGAGAAAACGAGGTTTTTCAACAAGCCCCAAGCCCTGGGCCACCCGAACGAAAGGAGATAGAGATGGCACGCCGAGCTTCATGTCAAGTGGCTGTGATGTCTTTCCTGTGTGCGGTCATGATCCTCACTCCTCAGATGACTGCACATGGAACCGCCGGCCCAAACGCGGCAACGGCTACATATTATTCCGAAATCGACGAGCTCGCACTCTCGGTGCCCGACTCAATGACCAAGTCATCCTCCGATTTGGCTGCGTACTTCAGCAGTTTCGCCGACACAGACACGGCCTTGGTCCGAGCCGCATATATCTGGATTGTCTCGAACATCCGATATGGCAGCGTAGACCATGACGACGGTGTAACTGCATGGGTAAGGGACCCAGGCGAGATACTCAGAAATCTGGAAACTGTCTGTACGGGTTATTGCGTGCTTCTGGAGAGCATAGCTGCAGAAATGGGTATTTGCACGCAGAGAGTTCCGGGCTATCTCAAAGGCCCGGGGGGCAGGATCTGCGATCAGTTAGAGGGCCAGGCTAATCACGCGTGGACCGCAGTTCTTGTAAGCGGCAAATGGCATCTGCTCGACTGCACACAGGGCTCCGAGCGAGTGAACAGCGAAAACAGAATTTCTGATGTCCGGCGAGAGTTCTACTTCCTAACTCCGCCGTCGCAGATGATCTACGACCATTTTCCATATAACCCCTACTGGCAGTTGCTCGATCACAAGCTCACGCTCAGCGATTTTCAGAGGCTGCCATATGTGATGCCCAACTTCTTTGAGCTCGGCCTCGATTGGGAGGATGAGCTACCCTGTATGATTGAAGTCGATGATAGCATGATGATATCCCTTGTTGTCCCAGCAGACGTGGTCGTATCATCGTCGTTGAAGCTCGGTGACAATGAACTCGACTCTTTGACTTTCGAACAGCGTGATGGCACCAAGTACTGGATTTACGCCAGATTCCCCCAATCCGGCGAATACCGTGTCGACATTTACGCCGGCATGAAATCGGATACAGGCCGAGTGCTGCATCAGGCGTTAGCTTTCCTCGTTTCCGCCACTAACGACAAGAAACCGGCGGAGGAGTTCCCGGAGATCTTCGCGACATTCGGGGAGGTCGATGCATTCCTGTACGAGCCCCTAACGGCCGTGCTGACGGAAGGTGAGAATACGCATTTCAAAATAAGAGTGCCGACTGCGTTGGAGGTCTACTTATTCTGCAATAATGGAGACCAACTGAAGTTGGAGCAGGAGGGTGAGGTTTTCGAGCGAAGCGTCACGGTGAGCAGGGGGGACGTGAAGATCGTTGCCAAATTCCAAGGCGACAGTGTTTACACGCTGGTTCGTTACGAGTCAAAATAGGCTCCCTTCCCTAATGGGCAGCGGTCCGGGCAGCCCATCCGCTCGCGGTGGGCTTCAAGGCTTGACTCATTGACGATCAGAACTTAGTTTGAGCCCATGCTTCGACGATTAAATGTACACGTCAGCCCACTCAAAGTGAACCGGCCCATTGGGTGGGGTACCTGTGTGAATCTTCCGGGCTACCGGGTTATGAAAACTAGTAACGCATTTTCGAGGATATAATATGGCGACGGCAGAACAACTTAAGTCGCTAATCCGATCGCACATAAGTGGCGATCCAGAGCATTTTCTTGCAGTCGCATTGAGAGTCGCCGCACATGAG
>JAUXBJ010000108.1 GCA_030619425.1 bacterium | reverse complement strand
TTGCTGACAACTCGCGTTAGTTGGCGATACCGACCTTGAACCTGCCGGTAGACTTATCGGAACGTATGATCCGTAATTCGATGGCCGGCATCCCCCACTGTCTTCCTGAGAGATGGGTGGCCGGTATGGAAACGGCAAGGCCAAGAGGCACAAATGGTGCGACATGAAATATGCAGAGTGAATAAGAGTCAAGCACACTAAGACAGGAGGACGAAATGAAACTCACTGTATTACTGATCGCAACCGCTCTGACGATGTTGCTGATCGGACAAGCTCACGGTCAGTCGATCAGCGTCGATCACGTCGACGGCTTGGTCGGCGGTTCTTCCATAGGGACCGGATCTGCCGTGGTATTCCATCTGAGACTGTCCAATCCAAGCGACATTAGCTTTGATGGCTTAGCAAACGGTTTTAGAGTCTATTCGCCCGACGGGGCGACCTGGTCGGCCACTCATCTTGATACCACCGGAACCCTGGGTATGACCCAATTCGACGGCGGAGTATTCTTGCCCAAGTTCAGCGCCAACGGACAGGGCGCCGATACGGTTGGGATTGGTGCTCTTCGGTTTTTCTCTACGGGACTGCCGGCAGGATTCGATGATGTCGCTTTTACGATCACCATCGGTCCAATTAGCCCTGTCCATTCCGGTAAAACCATCTGCCTGGATTCGTCCTATTACCCCCCGTCCGGCGTCTGGAAGTGGGCCGCCTCAGGCGGTATCGATGCTTTCCCGGCCTGGGATGGACCTCATTGCTACTCTATATCAGGACCACAGACCGGTGACAGCCTGTTCGTATCACCGCAGACTCTATCTTTCGTAGCGCCGGAGGGTGGACCCAACCCGCCACTGCAGGTTCTGCATCTTCTGTCAAACGCTGATCCCATGACCTACTCAGTGGTGCTTGACTCGATCCCCTGGTTAAGCGTAGCCCCAACCGGCGGCAGCACACCGGATTCATTATTGGTTATGGCTGACATTTCTTTCTTGAGTGCCGGCACCTATTTTTCGGAGATGATGATTGCCGCACCGCAGGCGGACAATTCCCCGGTGATAGTTGCGGTTGAACTGCGCGTGCTGCCGGGCGGTCCGGCCGTGACGCTCGACCATATCGACGGCTTGGTGGGATATGGTGAGATCCTGACAAATGAAGAAATCACCTTCCATCTTCGATTCACTGGAGATGAGAACCGGTATACCGGGCTTGTCAATGGATTCAAAGTACATTCTCCCACCGGAGCACAGTGGACCACGACCACAATGGATACTACCGGCACTCTGGGTATGGCCGACTTTGACCTCGGCGTTTTCTTCAGTCAATTCAGCGTTGGCGGAATGGGCGCCGACACGGTGGGTTTCGGAGCGGTGGTGATGATGGCTGACGGTATGCCGCCCGGCTTTGACGACGTGGTACTGACTATAGAGATCGGTCCTGTCGATTCAGCATTTGCCGGTGGTTTGCTGTGCCTCGATTCCACCTGGTTCCCGCCATCCGGCGACTGGATGTGGTATGCAGGGAATCTGCATACAACCGTCATACCCGCCTGGGACGGACCGCATTGTTTCACGATCATCAACCGGTCACCGTCGGAGTTGGTGGTAACACCCGATCAACTTAATTTCATGGCAATCGACGGTGAACCGGACCCGCCCGCACAGGTCTTGTGGGTCGGGTCGACGGGTTATGTCTCGGATGATTTCACTGTTAGCGCCGACGTCCCCTGGATTTCATATGCTCCATCCAGCAGCCATACGCCGGACTCAGTAGTGGTGATGGCGCACGTCGACCAGATGGCCATCGGGCAGCACACCGGATATCTCACTATTGAATCGCCGACTGTCCAGAATTCTCCGGTTGTGGTGCCGGTGAATCTGACCATTGAGCCCGGACTCACCCATCGACCTTTCGACATCACGATCCACGCCTTCACCGGCACGGGTTTGGAGGATTGGACGGCCCACTTCGGGGTGAACGGCGATGCCACCGACGGTTTCGATCCGCTCCTCGACCAGTTCAAGGCGCCGGCGCCGCCGGGCGATTACGTACGGGTCTTCTTCCCCCATCCGGAGTGGGGTCAGTTCTCCGACGAGTTTGCCACCGATATCCGATACCTGTTGCAGCAGGAGTGCAAGGAGTGGCATATGGTGGTTGAGACCAATCACGCTACCACCGTCAATCTTCGCTGCGACTTCGTGACCGGCGCGTCCGGATATACTATCTCGCTGTTTAGCGAACTCGGTACGCTTTTGTCTGAGGACTTCAAAAGCTTCGGTTACGACTTCGTCACCTCGGGCGGTGAGACCCATTTCACTATTCGCGTATGCGATTACCCAATCGTCTACAAACGCTACCTGTCCGGCTGGAGCCTCGTTTCATCGCCGCTGTTGTTGCGGGACGGATCACCTGAGGCAGTCTTCGGTGACGATGCCTCATTCTTCCAGTTGTATGGCTGGGACGACGGGTACTATGCGCCCGATGAAGTGATTGGTCGGGGTCCGGGTTACTGGCTGCTGCTACCGCAGGCTACCACCGTCGACTATGAAGGCGCTCCTTTGCAACCGTACGACTCAATCGTCTGCGTCGATCTGATCGGCGGGTGGAATCTTGTCGGCTGTCCGTTTGACCACCCGGTCGACCCGTTTGTAGCCATGATAGACTCGGCCGGCTATCAGCTTCCCTTCTGGGACGCCGCGGCCGCCGGCTGGATATCACCGGTGTTTTACGCCTGGTCCGGGACGTTCTACTTCGTGACCCCGGAGCTTCAACCCGGCTACGGATACTGGTTCGCAGCGTTAGCAGACGGTCTTCAACTCTGCCTGACCGACGTGCCTCCCATGGCTACAGTAGCCCATGACGGTTCATCGCAACCACCGTTGTCACTGGCTGCGGTCAACAACCAAGCCACCCTTGTTAGCCTGAGTTGTGGGGACGCAGAGATAACTATCGGATTGGCTAAGGATGCTGTCGCCGGGTTCGATCCGAAGTACGATCTGCCCGCACCACCGGAATCGCCAACTGGCGTCCAGGAGACCCTGGTACTGTTAGCCGACCTTGATCAGGGCTTCGGGCGCTATCGCCAAGAGGTTCGAGGGTTGGAGCAAGAGGTGAACTGGACCCTTGCCGTCGTCGGAACCGGTGGACGAGCGGTTGACCTGGGCGGCCTTACCGAGTTGTCGTCACTGGGATATCAACTCGAGATCATCGGCCACGACAACGGATATCAGCAGACCGTCGGCGCAGATATTTCTCTGCGACTGCCGGACGGCAGCTACCGGCTGGTGGCCCGACAGGTTGGCGAACAGTCCGAGTTGATACCGAACCATTATTACCTGGCTGCCAACTATCCTAATCCGTTCAACCCGAGCACCTCAATTGCTTTTGGCCTGCCGTCGCCAACTCGGGTTAGGCTGTCGATCTACAATATCCTGGGCCAGGAGGTGGCCTCATTGGTTGATGACTTGCTGCCGGCCGGACGACACGAACTGGTATGGAATGGACATGACGGGCAGGATCGACCGGTCTCATCGGGTGTCTACTTTTATCGCCTGCAGACCGATCAATTCAACCAGACCCGCAAGATGATGCTGATAAAGTAATCGCAGGTAAGTATCGGCCGCTCCCGGAGAACCGGGGGCGGCCTTGCGTCGCCCCGATAAATGCCACTTGTGGCCGGCCTTGCGTCGCGCCGATAAATGCCACTTGTGGCCGGCCGAGTTTCGCAGGTGAAGCAGATCGAGTCAATCGGCCGGAGAACCGTGATTTCCTGCTTTGTAATGGATGGAATGCAACAGGTTTTCATCTTTTGCAAATCTAAATGAAGTGCAGGGTCAAGCTTGACAAATCGCCGTCGATTCTATATTATATGGCAGGTGTCCTAGTGCGCGGGAAGGGGCCGCATTTACAACCAGTTGCGGCAGAGACAATTACACATCGGGGTCGACGCCACGGCGCATTGCCGGAAGATCGACTAAATGAAACTCTGAAACTGTCCGGAGAGACCAGATGCTCAGGACCGCCAACCCAGCCCGTAGTTTCATATATTGTGCTGTCGTACTGATTACGATCGCGCCATATGTAGCTCTCGCCGCACCGCAGTCGCCGCTCCTGGAAGTTCGGGTTATGGACACCACCGCTGAATCCGGCGCCACCAATGTACCGATCTCCATCTATATGAACAACTACGAAGATACGGTGGCGGGGTTTTCAATCTGGCTGCAACTCAGTCGCCCGGACATCCTGGAATTCCAACTCAGTTTCGATACTTCCGGCACCCTCGCCTCTGGTTGGGAGTTGATTCAGGTCAATCATATCGGTGGGACTCCGTACAATGTCAAGATCGTCGGCGTGGCCAACTGGCCGCCCCCTCCTACGACTCCCGGTATTTCGCCTCAACAAAACGGATTGCCATTGATAAAAGTGATCGCGGACGTAGACGCCGTGCAGGATACGACTACTAATAGGTCGGTGGATATCCTGATCGCTCGATCCAGCCTCTCTGAGTTTGCTTTCTCCGATCCAACGGGGCAGGTAATCGGCACCGTGCTGGATTCCGTGTTGGACACCGCATTCTATGCCTGTTTGGAATGGGTCGGAGATTCCTGTCTTGAGTGGGAACTGGTGAACCCCTGGGAGCCGCACGACTCAACCTACATTTTCTGGCGCCAGTTCGCCGTCATCGACACTACAACAGTGTTCGTTAACGATGGCTCCCTGACTGTTATCGGCGGTTATGTCTGCGGCAATATCGATGCCGATCCCACAGGTGCTATCGATATCTCGGACTTGGTCACTCTGGTTGATTGGATGTTCACGGGTGGACAGGAACCTCCTGTCCTCATGGCTGCTGATTGCAACGGAGATGGCGTGAACGACATCTCGGATCTGGTCTGGTTGGTTGACTTTATGTTTACCGGAGGTCCCCCGCCGCTTTGCGGGCAATGACCGATCCTATTGATCAGGAAAGAAATTGTTTTGAAGGCATAGTTGGAGAACACACTAAATGAATCGTATCCGACCTGACGACATCGGAAGGCACTGGCACTATCGATCGTTATCGATTGACAAACAGAATGTGACCAACTATCTTACGGGTGTCTGCTGAGAAGCTCTGCTTCGGATCTATTGACCCTGCTTCTGAGGAATCTGTTGAAGCGAGCAACTATCTTCACGATCGCCGCGCTGACCTTGTTGGCCGTCTTGGGAGGACTGGTCCGTCAACGCCCTCATGCGATGGATCAACCCAACGCCGGTGATGCGGTTTTTCGGAATCTGACCGACTGCGGTTTGATGTTCACAGCCAATGCGGGTCAGTTTCATGACGCTGTTCTTTTCCGAGCCGATGCCGGTGGCGCAACTGTCTGGTTTACACAGAACAGCCTGTTTTTTCATTTCGCCCGACTCCTTGACACCACTACCGACGAAGATCCACTGGTAGCCTACGGCTACCGCCTCTCCGATAAACCGGACAGTCTGGCCGGCCACATAGTCAGATTAGCTATACTGGACGTTCAGAGCGAAGTTGAGCTCGTCGGCCAAGCGGCTCTTGGTTCCTACTCCAGCTACTTCCTCGGCAACGACTCCGATAACTGGCGGCTCCGGGTACCTAACTACCGCGAGGTATCCTACCTCCAAGTATACCCTGGGATCGATCTTAAGTTCAAGGGTGCCTGCGCTCACCTCGAATACGACTTCGTAGTATCGCCATTTGCCGACCCCAGCCAGATCAGGCTCCAGTACCATGGCATCGATTCGCTCTCCATCAATGACTCCGGTGATTTGGTAGTCAGTACCGCCTTCGGCAGGATGATTGAGACACGTCCAGTGACATATCAACTCGACAGTGAAACCCAGATCAGCGTGGCTGGGGACTATCTTCTATATGGAGACAACACCTTCGGTTTTGACCTCGGTCCCGGATATGACTCTTCGTTACCACTGGTGATCGATCCCGTTTTATCTTTTAGCGGTTTTGTGGGCGGCGGCGGCAATGATTACGGACGAGGCGTGGCGATAGACTCGGCGGGCTGCACGTACATCACCGGCTATACCAACTCGCTGGACTTCCCCCTGGCTGATGCGCTCGACAGCACCTACAATGACACCACCGTCTCGTGCCATGATGTTTTTGTGCTCAAGCTTTCAGCCACTGGTGACTCGCTGATATACAGCACATACATCGGCGGGGCCGAAGGCGATGACCGCGGCGTTGGAATCTCGGTGTACGATGATGGTTCTGCCTACCTTACGGGCGTAACAGCTTCCGGAGATTTTCCGGTGGTCGAGGCGGTTCAATCGTCCAATTCCGGCGGTCGGGACGCCTTTGCCCTCAGGTTGTCTCCAGGCGGCGATTCGTTGCTTTTCTCGACTTACCTCGGCGGCAGCAACGATGACGCAGGCGCTGGCCTGGCAGTTGATGATGCCGGCAGAGCTTACCTGGTCGGGAACACAGCGTCCCCAGATTTCACCTTGTCAGCTACGCCCTACGACAACAGTCTCGGCGGTGACCGGGATGCATTCATGGCCCGACTCAGCCCCGTGGGCGCATTAGAGATCAGCACTTATCTTGGCGGCAGCGGTAACGACTACGGCGCATCAGTAGCTATCAGCCCTGATTCAGCAGCCGTGGTAACCGGATATACCGCCTCCGCTGATTTCCCGACCGAAGCCGCCTACGATGCCATTTATGGCGGGG
>JAUXBJ010000177.1 GCA_030619425.1 bacterium | reverse complement strand
TACCAGGTACATCCCCAGGGTTGGCATTAATCTGATCGGCCACGCCGATTCCAGCCATTTCAAAAGCACCGGCACGATCGGACCAGTACAGACGATCAGTCGCAGTTTGCCCTGCCAGCCACTGAAGCGGATCCATTGCGGGTAGTCCTACCGACAGTCGAATCGGGCGAGACTCAAATTGTTCGACGGAGGAAACGGCAAGAGTGGATTCCATCAGTTCAGCCATAGCAGGCAAGGCCTGCGAAAGCTCGCTAACTCTAATCTGTTCAGCAATGAGAGCCATCAGTCCGTTCCATCAGCTTCGGTGTTGGGTTGTGACACGTCAGACGCCGGTTCCTTCTGCCCCTGATAGATAGTCGCGACGCCAAGAGTGAGTGGATGAGCATGCACGTCGGCAAAACCGGCTGCCGCGATCAACTCACAGAACTCCGATCCGTACGGGAAGTTCTCCACCGAGCGGTTGAGATAGTGGTAAGCGGCGGCATCACCGGACAGAAGCCGCCCAATCACCGGCATGACATACCGAAAGTAAGCCAGGTAGCTACGACGCAGAAATGAATTGCTCGGCAGTGAAAACTCAAGCACCAGCAGACGGCCGCCCGGCTTGAGAACCCTATGAAACTCGCGCAGCCCCCCGATCATGTCAGCGAAATTGCGGATACCGAAAGCTATCGTGACAGCATCGAAACTACCGTCTTCAAAGGGCATAGCGGCGCCATCGGCGCGCACCAGCGACAGCTTTTTGCTCTGTCCGGCTCCATGTAGTTTTGCCTGACCCATCCGGAGCATCCGCTCAGCCATATCCAGCCCGACCCCCAGTTCGATACGATCACAATGCTGCGCCAGAGATACTAACGAATCGGCGGTACCGGTGGCCACGTCCAGAACGTGAAGATTCCTTGCTGCCGGCAAACACTCGGCCATCCGTCGCCGCCAGGTAACATCGCACCGGAGCGAGAGTAACCTGTTCAGCAAATCGTAGCGATGGGCAATCCGGTCGAACATCCGCGCATTGTCACGTTGTCGCGCGGCGGTCGATTCGTCCACGGATTTTCGGCTTATGCTGGCCGGCTCATTCTTGGGCACAGTATGAGATTTCGCTTCCATATTTTGACTCACCCGGGGATAGACCGGGCTATCCCACAGAGCGGGGTCAATATACCGATTTCAGCATCGAATACAAGTACCCGTTTGTTCGGGCCAGGATTCTGCGCGGCAACCAGTCTCTCAGTGCTCGGCTAAATGCACCTTGCCCGTACAGATTCGTTTTTGTACAATAGGAGTTGCTGAATAAGCCGTTTATGACTGTGGCGCCGGTGAATGCTGTTGAAGAGAGATTGCCGCGCTCGTCCGCCCGTGGAAGCCACTTGTGGTCGGACTCGCTCGCAATGACGAGGACCGAAGGTTCTTCAACAAGCCGGACTACCAGGTCGAACATATCATTGAACGAAAGCGTAGATAGGAGATATAATGTTCACGAAAATTGATGAGTTCACTGAGGCCTGGGGGAAAACCTCTACCAACACCTTGAAGATGCTGCACGCGCTGACCGATGAGTCGCTGAATCAGGCAGTGGCCGATGACCATCGCACGCTGGGTCGGGTCGCCTGGCATATCACTATGACCATCCCGGAAATGGCCGAACAGATGGGTCTTGATTTCGGCGGTTTCAAATGGGAACAACCTGTACCCAAGACTGCCCAGGAAATCGTCGATACTTATTTGAAGCTGGCCAAGACGCTGGTCGATCGCATCAAAATGGATTGGGACGATGATGTCCTGACCTCGGAGGTCGACATGTACGGCGAGAAGTGGCAACGTGGGTTCGGACTGCGGGCGCTGGTTGAGCACGAGATCCATCACCGTGGTCAGATGACGGTGCTGATGCGCCAGGCGGGCATCAGAGTGCCGGGGCTGTACGGCCCGGCCAAGGAGGACTGGGCGGCCTTCGGTCAGGAGGAGCCGCCGGTGTAGAGCGCGGTTCTGAATAACAGCCAGGAGATTTCGGTGCCCCACCAAGAGCGATCAGGCGGCGTCCTGAACACGCTGAAAGCGTGGTTGTGACCCTGCGATCGTCGCTAAAGCGTTGTGGAAAAGCAACCTTAGGAACCGCCGGTTCACACGCTCGCCATCGGCGAACGCAGCAACCGGTGAAACACACAATTGCAACACAGCCTGGTCAACGTCGGGTGGGTTTGCACGACAAGAAGATCCCACCTGTCGCATTCGCTTTAGGTGGGGTACCCGTGTTCTGAAGCTCAGCCAATAGACGACCAACAATGCGGCCGCCCCTGCATCAGCAGAGGCGGCCATTTCGTTAGCACGATATCAACGCTATCGCCGATAAGAGAGGCGATGCTTATTGCGGACAATCAGAACAGTCGCAGCGACATGGTGGCGGACCCTGGTTGAACATGTAATCAACCAGGTGGACCAGATCGGAGATGTCAATATCCTCTGGACCCTCGACACCGTCACCGTCGTCTGAACAGTCGACGTTGGCCTCCGCCCAGCAAGGCGGCGCCGGGCCACCGGTGAACATATAATCGACGATATAGACCAGATCGGAGATGTCGATCTGATCCGCAGGATCCATGTCGATATTACCTCTCATAGGCGGTATGCAACAAGTCGTATCTTCTGCCGGCACCGAAATGACGTCGGTCTCAAACGCCTCAACATGGTAATCCAGAACCGTCCCCGCATCCGGTCCGGTCAGGACAAGGAAACCTATGAAATCACAGTAATCCAGATAGCCGTTGCCGTTATCCTCCCAGTACTGCACCTCATGCATGGTACAGTAATCGGGCCAGACCTCATGCCAGAGATCACCCGGCTCAGGAACGATTGGTTCCATATCGGGTCGTCCGTACCAGAAGTCGAAGTAGTGAACGCTGTCCGGATCAGACCACCGAGTGACCGTGATCGTGGCTGTCACCTCCTCGATGTGCTCTCGGGAGATTTCCTCGGTGGCCGGGTTGACAAACGTAACGTTGTCGCAGTAACCCAACTTGCCGTCACCGTTGTCCTCCCAGTCTATAATCACCCAATCTGTGCAGTAGACGGGATACAACTCATGCCAGATCGTACCAATGGGATTACCATCCGGCGGCGTGTAGCCATCTTCACTGTTGCGGTTGGTGCCCGGGGTTGGTTCCTTCTTTGGGCATTCGACAATGAAATAGTCGAGAACCGAACCATCAAAGAAACCAGGGCTTCCCGTGAACTTCTTTGTTGCAGGATCGTAGATGATAGTTTCGGTCTTGGTACCCCCCGCTTTCCCCTGCTTGGTGTCGTGCTTCACTTCAAGTTTGTACTTACCGCCACCCAAGTCGGTGATACTGACCACCGCCGCTACATGCCAGCCGCCTACGAGTTCGACATCCTGGCCGGCAGCAATCTCGGCGGCGATCTTCGAGAGATCCGTAATCTTGCGAGTTGTGACTGGGATCTTGTTTTTCTCCATGTATTTCTTCTTATCCTCCCACCAGGCGTTGCGCTGTCCGGCAGGACGAGTGCTGTCATGGTCACCCCACACACCGTCTGCATCACAGTTGGTAGCTGTTCTCATTTTGGCGACGGTGAGATCGGAATCGTTAAGACCCATGTTGTGCTTCTTGTTCAGGAACTTCAAACTGTTAGATACAGCCGCAGGACAACATTCGTTCAACCCGCAATCCTGATTCGGGAAGTCCTTCTCCTTGTGGGCTTGCTTGACAGGATCGGCTACCGCACCTCCCTTGGCTGGCTTCGCGGAATCAGGCGCTGGTACCGCCTCATCGCGAATACCGCTGTTGAGGATACCCTCGCGGTCTGCAACTACCGTTATGCCGGTCTCGGCCGGCGGGCCACTTACTGTAGTACTGGTTAGTGAGTAGCCGTAGTTCACATACGTGATGGTGCTTCCTGCAGGCACACCGAGATCGAAAGCGATACTTAGCGTCTTCGACCCCTCATCGGTAGTAGGTGGCCAGATCGGCATGTTCTCGACCTGCCAACTGCCGTTGACCGTCACGTTCAGATAGACCAGGTCGGTGTCGGCCTCGGGCGTGAGCGTAAGATCCAATTCACCCCAATCCGTGTTGGAATACATGATGTCGTCGTTGAGATACAGATCAAGCTGATAGAAGTGAATTGTCAACTCGTGATCGGCCGGGGACTCGGAGAGAGCAAAATCGACCTTCTGATTAGTTGAACCGAACGTCATGGTGCCGTCATCGAGCGTATCCACCCACTGGAACCACTCCTGAAGACCCAGCGTATCGCCGGGATCATCATCCGTCTGCAGAGCATCGTGCTTGACCATCAGCCAGGGCCGACCGTTGGTCTTACCGGCGCCGAACACACGAACGGCGTGTCCGCCAGTACGAAGGCCGGCGTTGTTGTAGTAGCCGTAGATCAACTCGACATCTTCGCCGTCCTCTATCTGCTGATAGATCCAATCCCATGATACCCGGCCGTTCGGCGCGGTCTCGTTGGCGGAGGAGACACTGCTATCCGCGGCTAAGTGCACGGTAGCTGAATCAAGCCAGCCTCGACGCACAATAGCCGTGTCCACCTGGTGCTTGTTGACAATCTGATCTTCCAGTCCGTTATCCTTCAGGTATTTGAGCTTACCCTGGAGCATTTTTCTGAAACTGACCCCGCTCCCGTCGGTGCGATCCGTCACCGCTCGTTCCATGCACTCACCAAGCTGCCCCACCAACGAGGTATCCCCGCGAAGCCCGGGGACATGAGAGTCGTCAATAGTAATGCTGGGATAGGTGTTCTCAAGCCACTGCAGGCTGTTGGCCACCGACATAGGGACGCACTGGTTGCACGCCGCCTGGACATTTTCACCGGGCAGGTTCTTCCAGACACACTCGTAATTCTCGCCGAGGGGATCAAACCATCCCGGCGGCATGATAGTCGGAATGATATCGTTCGACTCACCATCAATCGAGACACCCTCGGCGTTGAAGCCCCTCGAACCGACCGGGTAGAGAAACAGCGGCCCTTCGAGGATTTCGATGAGAGGTTCCAGAGTGATTTGGATATCGATAGGAAGCTCATAAATATCTGTGCCGGGCGGAATGCGCAGGCCGAAGTAGGTCTTGATGAAAGCCGCCAGCAGAGAATCTATAATAAGGTTCTGGATCGCCCACTCGCCACCGACTACGGCGTTGAGATACAGCCGATCCGCCCCCTGATCAGCCAGAAGCGTGTTGATGTCAACTTCGATACTGCCCCACTCAGAGTTGTACTGAGTAGCGTTTTCGAACAGGAAATCAATCTGGTAGATGCTGACACCGGGCAAAGTCTCCCCAGCGCAGGCGGACGAATTGGTCTCGCCATTGACCCACAT
>JAUXBJ010000358.1 GCA_030619425.1 bacterium | reverse complement strand
GGCCAGGTGGACGTGGTAGCGTTCATCCATGATCGGCTGTTCGAAAGTGGGGGAGGTCTCTGCCTGGTTGAGATAGATCATCCTGACAGTCAGCGCCACCACGAACATCAACAGGGGCGCCAGCCAAACCTGATGACGACTCCAAAACGTACCTGATGTTGCTTCAATCATAGCGCTATGATAGTCGGTCGGGTCTTTTTGGCAACACAAAAAACGCCGAGCGGAGTGGACGGATGTGAGATGCGATCCCGCGCTGTGTCCCGTCTAAGGGCTGGTTTCCGGCGGCGATTCACTTGAAGTAGTATCCGCCGGACCGAATCGCAGATGACCCACCGAGAAGACATTATCCCCGCCGTCCGGGAAAATCCGAATTGCATCATAGCCTCGATCGGACGCTTGCTCGGGTACTTCAATCCGGTGCACAGCCATCCCGCCGTCGGGAAGGTTGGCCGGCGCAATCATCAGGCTGTCGATTGAACTCATGCCGACTACGAAAACCAGCATGTAATCGTCATTATTGTCGAGAGCGATCTCGAGTTCGGAGGCTGACACTACCTGACCCAGATCCACTTGCGCTCCAGCCGGGTGGAGGCGAAGCGTGCCCTCGCTGTCGAAACGTGATCCGACGGTGACTATGGTCTGCATATCCTGCCATTCGATACGCATAGGGGGAGGCAGGGAGGTCGGCAACAGATGGTCATACCACCCCAGGTTGAGGGCGATGGCTGTTTTGATTCGGGACCAATTCAGAAGATCGCCGTGCGTAACACGCACCAGTTTATCGTGAAATTCGGCTAACCCGACATGATCAAAGTGGTTTTCACCTGTCTCCAGACTCTTCACGTAACCATCGGGCACCGCTCGGTCGGTGTGGCCAATACGCCAGATGGCGGTTCTCGCCGCCGGCATACGGGCCAACAACGGATCGCTCAGGCCGAATATGTCCACTATGTGGATACCGGGACCGGCACGGTAGCCTGCGAATCCGAGTGCCGCGCCGATCACCACCTTACCGGAATCACCTGTTTTCCAGGCGTCGCCGGTGCGTGCCCAGGGGTGATCAGGTATGGGGGCTCCTCGCCGCCAGTTGAGTAGGCCGGTGATAGGATAGTAGAAACCACGTTCATCGGCAATGCCGTTACCGCGCTCTATTTCGATGTTCTGGTTGCGTTCCGCTCCATAGTTGGCGTCGCTGAACAGCGGGTTATATTTCGGTGCGAGTCCGATGATCAGAATGCCCGTGACGGTGACCACCAGGGCCGGAGTCCACCGCGTGAGTGTCGATCTTGCGACCATGGCTGCCGCCACCAGCAGAACAGGTGTGAGGAACCGCCCGCTCATGAAATCGCCGCCTATGAAGATAATGTAGGCCACGTACAAGGCCGATCCGGCCAGCAGAGGAAACATTATCCTTTCGCGTCGGAGCACCACCACCACGGCGGTGCTGACGATGACAAACAGAGTCAGTGGGTCCAGACTGATCGAGTGCAACAAATAGAGCACACCCTGTTGAATAACTTCTCCTCTTGGGATTCCGGCGGCCAGTTTGGCGTAAGCGGTATTGGGAACCAGAGAGCCATAGTATAGGAACGCGAACGCTTCCCATAAGATGAACGGCAGGAACCCAACCGCTATCACTCTCATCGTTCGCCACGTGCGCAGCCGAATTGCCGCAAAGATCAATGCCGGCATGTACAAGAGCAGTGTGTCCATCCGATTGAGGGTCCCCAGGGCGGCTACCAGCGATAAGAGCAAGAGTGATCTGTGACTCTTTTCAAACCGGAGATATATGAGAATGAACACCACCAACAACAGGTGTGTCAGAGGGTTCTCCAGACCAGAGGTGGAGTAATCAGTGAATGCTTTGGACAAGATCAGAACGGTCAGAGCCAGGATGGCTGATGTGCTCGATCGGGCCACAGCGCAAACGAGTATCAGCACGGCAGCCGCCGAAATCGCTATCGACAGAAAGATGCTGGTAAAATACAGATCGCCCGTAATCAAATAGGCAAAGGTCACCACAAACAGCCACAAGGGATGAGTGAAGCTCTGGACGCGCTCGGCCACGTTCCACCGAAGACCGTAGCCGTTGACGAAATTATCTATAGTGCGAAAAGTTATGTAGGCGTCGTCAGATACCCAGGCCGTGCGGATAAGCACCAGCACATAAACCAGAACCAGCACAGCGACTATCGATCGCGCGTCAACGTCGCGCCATCGCCATGAGAAACTCTCCGGTTCGGAGTCAATACTCTCAACTATGGCTTTGTCATGTTGCATCTCTGAAGGACGAATATAGAGTTATGGACCATGACTGCCAAGTACAAATACGCGAAACATCTCCGGACCCTGCTCATGGATTAGGACGCTTTTTCTTGACAGGCGGGGCTGAACGGTCTATCATGGCAGCCGACACATTTGGTATGTGCGCCACCGTAGCTCAGATGGTAGAGCAACTGATTCGTAATCAGTAGGTCTCCGGTTCGATTCCGGACGGTGGCTCTTTTTCTACCCGCAAAGGCAAGCCCCCTTTTTCACAAATTGTCCCCGATTTCCATTGAATTCTTCGCAGCCATTGGGTATAATTCACTAGTAGGAATGAGTAGATAGATCAGTAACAAAGCTGTCCATAAGTGGCACTTTGTATTACGCCCCGTTGTGATAGGGGCCTTAGGGAAAGGATACACCAATGGTGGTTACAAAAAATAAGGAAGTTCGTACCGACCGCTGGCCGGTCAACCCGCACGTCAAGAATCTTCAGGCGTCGATCCTCAGAGAGATCCTGAAGACCTCGTCGCAGCCGGGTGTGATTTCCTTCGCCGGCGGTCTGCCTGCGCCCGAGATGTTCCCCCTGGAGGATCTTCAGCAGGCGCTAATCGATGCTGTGGCCAAGTATGGTTCCGACAGTATGCAGTATTCTCTCACACGTGGTGTGCCGCTGATGCGGGAACTGTTGGCCAAACGCGCCACCGAGCGCGGCACCAAGTCCGAAGTCGACAATATCATCGTCACCACCGGTGGGCAGCAGGCGATTGAGTTGATTGCGCGGACGTTTATTTCGCCGGGTTCGTATATTCTTACTGAGAACCCCACCTACGTCGGAGCGCTGCAAGTATTCAACTACTACGAAGCCAAATACGCCCCGGTCGCTATGGACCACGAGGGGATGATTATCGACCAGGTTGAGGAAAAGATTCGGGAGTGCCGTCCGAGAATTATCTACACCGTCTCCAATTTCCAGAACCCAACCGGTATCACCCTGTCGCTGGAGCGACGCAAGGCGCTGATCGAATTGGCGCTCAAATACGAGATTCCCATTATTGACGACAACCCGTATGG
>JAUXBJ010000062.1 GCA_030619425.1 bacterium | reverse complement strand
GAGCATACATCACCGTTTCCGGCACGTAACGTCCGCCGTAGTCTCCAAAGCGACCCCGCTTGTCAGGTTGCACCGGTTTCTTACTGCGCATTTCTGATACCGTCACACTTTTTGAAAAACTGTTCCATTTTCACTTTTGACTTTACGCCGGGGGCTGTCTCCACGCCGGAGTTGACATCCACAATCACCGGCTGAAACCGCGCCACCCCATCCTCTATATTATCGACCGTCAATCCGCCGGACAAGACAAGGTTTTGTATTGGGCGGGGCGGTTCTATCGACCAGTCAAATGTCTGTCCGGTACCGCCCGGCAACTCCGCCGTAGCATTGTCGACCAGAACCAGGTCGGCGCGACTGGTGTACAATTGTCCCCAATCAGCCGGGCCAAATATGCGAAAAGCTTTGATCACTTCGAACCCTTCCCCACGCACCTCTTTGATCTGTTCATCGCTCTCACTGCCATGCATCTGTATGTAATCCAATTCCAATTCGTGAGCAAGTTTCAACAGGGGTATGACAGGTTCATCGACAAACACACCAACCCGCGCCACCCCTTGAGGTAGCTCGGCGATGATCGCCTGGGCCTGGTGCGGCTGAAGGTATCGCGGTGAACGACGATAGAAAATCAGACCGATCAGATCGGCCCCGAAAGCAGCAGCCGTCCGAGCGTCTTCCCGACGAGTAATGCCGCAAACTTTGATGCGAAAGGTCATCATGCCGACCTCAACGTTTTCAACAGCAGAATAGGATCAGAGGCTTTGACCAGCGCTTCACCGATTAAGAACCGCGTGTATCCCGCCTGCTTCAGCCGTGCGATGTCCGCAGATTCGAATATCCCCGACTCCGATACTGCAATGACATCATCCGGTATTAGGTTCGCCAGTCTCTCGGAAGTTGCGAGATCGACGGTGAAATCGGCGAGATTGCGGTTGTTCGCGCCGATGATGCGAGCACCGGCCTCCACCGCGATTTCAGTTTCATTCTCATCATGCACCTCAACCATACAATCAAGACCAAGGGTCTCAGCCAACGTGATCATCTCGACCAGCGACTCTCTGCTATGAAGACGCACAATCAGCAGCACGGCATCGGCGCCAATATAGCGCGCGTGATACAATTGGTACGGGTCGACCACGAAATCCTTGCACAGAATCGGCAGGCCAGTGGCTTCGGCAGCCGGCGCGACATAATCATAACTACCATAGAAATAGTTCTTTTCGGTCAGGATCGACAAGGCCGCCGCGCCGCCTTTCAGATATTTGTCGGCTAATTCGACCGGATCAAAATCGGGTGCAATCACTCCGCGCGACGGCGAACCCTTTTTCAGTTCAGCAATAATCCTGATCGATGATGGATCTTCCAGAACCTGCCTGAATGTGAAGCGTGGGCGGACGGGTATCTTACGTTCGAGTTGACTGAGCGGCAACTCACGTTTTAACATCTCGACTTCACGTCGTTTGTCGGCAGCGATCTTGTGGAGAATGTCTGTCACGCCGCTACCTCTTTGGCATACTGCCAGCCGCGACCGGTCTTGCTTCTGGATTCGGCGCGTCGGAAAAGAACAAAGAACATCACCGACGACAGCAAGTAGACGACAATCGTGATATTCATCGTAAGGGTGTAACCATAATGTTCAATCAGATGTCCTCCAACCGCCGTCGACAGCATCCACGACGATGTCCAACCCACCATCAACAGCGCCCCGACTAATCCTTGTTCTTTCTCTTCCGCCAACTCCATGCCGAGATTCGTGACCAGCGGCACTCCGAGGTTCATCAAACCACCACGCAAAACAAAAGCTCCAAAGGCCAGCGGCAGCCAATAGGTGTATGAGAGCATCGCCATAAACGGTATCGACATGATCTGGGTGATCACCACCGTGCGCACCAGGCCGAACCTCTTGACCAGAACCGGACCAGTCAGCGATCCGGCCAGCATAGAAAAATGCACGACGGAATAATACAGACCGATGGTGTCAGGCGCGAGGTTGAACCGATCACGAAAATACAGATTCAAGAATGGAATGATCAGCCCGGCCCCCAGGCCGATCATGAAGTTTGTGCCGAACACCTTGGCATAGAACCCTCCCCGCTTCCGAAACTGAGTACGACTCAGACTAATTCGGCTTTCCTCCTTCGAAGGCGCCGCCGATCTGATCAGGAGAAACGGGATCAATGCCAGCAGACTTACACCGATACCGATGTAGAGAGTCAACTGATAGCCGTAAATCAAGTCGCCCGTTCTCTCGCCAATCACGGTCGCCAGTCTTCCGGCGCCGGCCGCCCCGATCATCCCGGCCAGCAGATTGGTGCCGAATGAAAACGAAAAAAGATAGGTGCGTTCGGTCGGCGTCGAGTTACGCATGTAAAACGGACCGGCAGCCACACGCTAGAAAGAAATGGCCATGCCGCTCAGCACCGAAAATCCCAACAACAGGTAGAGTTCTCGACTGCTGGCAATGAAGTAACTGAACAGCGCAAACAGGATACAACTGGCCAGCAACACCGGTTTCAGTCTGACGCGGCTTAACAGGATGCCGGCGGGGATTGCCATAACCGACATGCCGACAGCTCGCGATGAGGCCACCAAGCCGATATCGCCCTCCACCAGTCCGATCTCTTTCAGCAGAAGATTCAGCAGGAGCAGGAACACTTGAAAGTTGATCCCCATCAGGAAAGAACCGAACAAGTACAGCCGTGCGTTGCGGCTGAAGAGTCCGAGATGCGCCAGGTAGTCGACCACGCCGTTCTTCCCTCGCCCCAACCCTGAGATGGCATCTTCACCGATGGAGCCTGGCGCACGAGGGTTCTTCATCGGTTGTCGTTGGAGGAATGGACCCACGCTTCGAACAGAGCGCGAGCGGCGCCGGTATCGAGAGCCGTTTGGGCTATGGTGACTCCGTCGGCTATTGAATCCGCTTTGCCGCCGACATAAATCATGGCGCCAGCGTTCAGAACAACACTGTCGCGATAGGAGCCGCTCTCGCCCTCATGAACGCGATGGAGAATCGCGAGGTTGTGCATCGCATCACCGCCGCGCAGAGCATCGACGCCATGTCGTGACAGGCCGATCTGTTCCGGTTCCAGAGCGTGATCAAAGCGCTTGCCGTCACGCAGTTCGATATAGTCGGTAGGCGCCGTGACCGAGAATTCATCCAGACCGTCGTGCGAATGAGCAACTATTACATGCTTCGATCCGGTCATCTCAAGGACGTCGACAAACAACGGCAGCAGCGTTTTGTCGTAGACGCCGATCACTTGCCGGGTGACTCCGGCCGGATTCGACATCGGCCCCAATATATTGAACACCGTTCGCACGCCAAGTTCCTTGCGTGGCCCGGCAGCATGCTTCATAGCCGGGTGGAACCGTGGCGCGAACATGAATCCAAACCCACCCTGGTTGATATTCTGCTGCACCGTCTCCGGACCGGGATCGATGTTCCCGCCGGCTGCCTCGAGCAGATCAGCCGAGCCACACTGAGAACTGATCGAACGGTTGCCGTGCTTGGCCACGGTCACCCCGGCTGCCGAGGCCACGATAGCCGCGGCCGTAGAGATATTGAAAGTATGCGCGCCGTCACCGCCGGTACCGCAACCGTCGACGGCATCCGCATCGTCCAGCGTAAGTCTCACGGCATGTTGCCGCATGGCGGTAACAAAACCGGCTACTTCGTCGGCGGTCTCTCCCTTCTGCTTGAGCGCCACCAGCAAGCCCGCGATTTGTGCGGGAGTGGCTTGGCCACCCATGATGATATCCATCGCCTCGGACGCTTCCGTCATTGACAGGCTCTCTCCAGCCAACAGTTTTTGCAAATGTGGTTTTAGCATCAGAGGCTTTCCAGGAAATTCTTGAGCAGATCCATCCCGCATCGGGTAAGTATCGACTCGGGATGAAACTGCACGCCGTACAGCGGCTGCTTAACGTGCTCAATACCCATAATAACACCATCATCAGTCCACGCGGTCAGATTGAACTCATCCGGCAAGCTGTCCAGATCAACCACTAACGAATGATAGCGAGTGGCTACAAACGGCGAAGGGATACCTTTGAAAAGCGTCGCCTGGTTGTGATGGATCTCCGACGTCTTGCCGTGCATCAGACGTGGCGCATAAGTGATTTTCCCGCCATACACCTGGGCAATCGACTGGTGCCCCAGACACACACCAAGGATCGGCGCCGACCCGGCCATACTCGCGACCAGTTCATTCATGATGCCTCCGTTCTCTGGGCGACCGGGTCCGGGAGACAGAACGATCCCTCTGGGTCGCATCTGCTGCACTTGTCTGATACTGATAGCATCGTTGCGATATACTTGCACCTGTGCACCCAACTCCGCCAGGTACTGCACCAGGTTGTACGTGAATGAGTCGTAGTTGTCCAACAACAGAATCACGTCGCTTCGCCTCCGGTAACAGCCTCGATGAGGGCTCGCGCCTTGGCTTCGCATTCGCGGAATTCGCGCGTCGGTTTGGAATCGGCGACGATACCCGCTCCGGCCTGAACGAAGAACCGTTTGCCTTTTTTGACAATCGTCCGGATCGCAATGCACGAATCAAGGTTCCCCCAGAAATCAAGATAGGCGATCGATCCGGCGTAGACACCGCGACGACATTTCTCCAACTCGTCGATTATCTCCATGGCGCGAATCTTGGGCGCACCGGAAACCGTTCCGGCGGGGAAACAAGCCGAATGTCCATCGAGCGGGCTGGTTCCTTTCTTGAGTTGACCAACCACCGAACTGACAAGATGGATGACGTGCGAATATTTCTCCACCACCATCTGCTCGCGCACGTTGATCGTACCCGGTTTACTCACCCGGCCGAGATCGTTGCGACCCAGGTCCAACAGCATGGTGTGCTCGGCAAGTTCCTTAGGGTCGGCGATAAGTTCGGCAATAAGTTTTTCGTCAGCTCGCTCATCACGACCACGCGGTCGAGTGCCGGCGATAGGTCGGGTCTCAATCTCGCTTCGCTCCACTCGTACGAGCATCTCAGGCGAGGCGCCGATGACGGCGCTGTTGCCCAGGTTCAAAAGAAACATATACGGCGAGGGGTTGATCCGCCGTAAGCGTCTGTAGACATCCAGGGCGGAGCAATCTGAATCGATATGCCACCGCTGTGACAGGACGACCTGGAAAATGTCACCCTCGCGTATGTATAGTTTGGCGCGACGCACTATTTTTTCGAATTCGCTCTGTTCGTACTGAGCTATCACTTTGGAACGAGTAGGTTTGGCCTCGCGAGTTCGTTTGGAGCCTGCCTGGAGTTTCTGAGTCAGGCGCTCGATCACTGCCGCCGCCTCATCGTACTTCTTCTTCAAACCCTGCTCGCGAGCATCATGCAGGATATTCACGATCAGCAGGATTTCCTGCTTGAGATGGTCGAACACGACGATCTTGCCGTACATCGCGAATCGCATCATCGGCAGACCGATCTCGTCGGGATTAGCGTTGGGAACGTCCTCCAGCCATCGGATTGTATCGTAAGAAAAATACCCGACGGCGCCACCGGTGAAGCGCGGCAGCCCTTCCACTTTGATCGGATTGTAATATGCGAACAGTTCCTTTATGAAGTCTAACGGATTGGCGTCGAGCCTGCGGCGCTTCTGACCCTGGCGCAGAGTAACCACGTCGCCATCTCCTTCGACCACCAGAAACGGCTCGAAACCTACGAAGGAGTAGCGAGCCAGTTTCTCCCCCCCCTCGATCGATTCGAGCAGGAACGAATCCTTTTTTCGTCCAGCCAGTTTCATGAAGGCGGATACCGGCGTATCCAGATCGGCCGGGATACGGGTATACACCGGGATAACGTTGCCCTTCTTGCTGAGCTTGCGGACTTCGGTGTAGGAAATCATCGCAACGTAAAAACTCCTTTGGCAATATAATCGGCCGGTCCGGTCAGTTCAATAAGGTCTGTCGACCGGTCCCATCGGATTCGCAGGGTACCGGTTTCGAACCGAACTTCGCAGTTCCGATCGACGGCGCCGATCATCACCATCGCGCACACGGCTGCAGCGGCGCCAGTGCCGGATGACCCGGTAGCCCCGGCGCCCCGTTCCCAATCGGCCAGTTCGATCTTGCGACGACCAACCACGCGGACAAACTCGACATTGGTGCCATGCGGGAAGGCTGAGTGATTCTCGATCTCAGCACCGAGTGCCTGCCAGTCGAAATCAAAGTGGTCCACCGGAAGCACTGTATGCGGATTACCGACAGCCAGACAGGTGACCGGAAACTCCAGCCCGCCGACCTTCAACGGAGCGTTTATCATTACCTTCAGCTTGCTCTTGACCGGAACCCGCTTAGTTTCAAACTCCGGCGTTCCTAATTGAGTAACGATGATCGCTCCGGTCTCCGATGGCTTCAGAATCCTGGCCGCGTGTGGTCGACCATCCATCTCCAATACGAAATTGCGACGGCGGCGATCTTTCAGGTATTCATGCAGGGCGGCAATTCTCAAACCGTTACCCGACTTCTCAGCCCACGAACCATCGGCGTTGTAGATATTGACGCATCGATTCCCGCCACGCGAGGACACATACAGGATTCCGTCGGCGCCTACACCAGAGCGTCGATGGCAGATACTACGGGCCAGACGCCCGAGACTCCGCTTCGGAACACGTGTTGAACTGCTCTCTATAACCAGGAAATCGTTAGCCAGCGCATGGTACTTGGCAAATCGAATATGCATGGACCATAAATAATGCCGCCGCGTGCCATATCAAAGAAAAAAGTCCCCGCAGGTCCCTTGTCGTATCACAGAAGTGTCAGCCAGATACGGCTGACACCACGAGGACAAACCAACCTCACGCTGAGCGGAGTCGAAGCACAGGCATTGCCTGCATTTCGCGCTGCGCGCATTTCCGCGTTGTGTGGCGAGGCCACAGGAGCGCGGCTTGACAGTGTCGCCCTTCAACGGCGCTCAATAGAAGTCCTCGCAGGGGAGGACATCCACTATTTCAATCGTGGGCGAGTCTGAAGACTCGACCACCACAACGCCTGGAGACTACCTACACATTGCTCGTACTACATCATACCGGCGAACGCCAGCCTTCGACATGGAACTGGATTCCTGCTTTCGCAGGAATGACAGTGGTAGAATGACGCGCGTAGCGCGAATAAGTGGCTTGCCACTGGATGCCGGATCAAGTCCGGCATGACAACATTGGTATCATGCAAAAGAACCCACCTGCCTGTTCGCCTTAGGTGGGGTACCGTTGTTATTGATAGATGTCCATAAGACGTTGTTCCGCATCGCTCGTCCCAATCACGACCATTTCATCACGTTCCCCAAGAAGAGTCGAGGGTCCGGGGTTGATATTCAATTCATTCTCTCTACCAATAGCTATCACGCTGCAGCCCGTTTGTTTCCGGATATCACTTTCAGCAAGAGTTTTGCCCGCAAGGGATGAGTGTACCGACGCGCGGAAGATGTTCAGTCCTTCTGCAAACATCAGTACTTTATCGGGCTTGAGAAGATTGATTATGGTGTTTGCTCCCATGGAGGCTTGTGACATGACATGGTCTGCTCCAGCCCTGTGCAGTTTGGAAATATTCCCGTCCAGGTTTGCCCTGCTGACAATCTGTATATCGGGTCGCAGTTGACGGCAATAGATGGTGAGATAGATATTCATGGAGTCATCATGAGTGGTAATAATGACAGATGGAGCTTCCCGTATGCCGGCCCGATTCAAGGTATCAAGATCGGCAGCATTTCCTTG
>JAUXBJ010000207.1 GCA_030619425.1 bacterium | reverse complement strand
CGAGGACGACAATCCGCCGCGGATGGAGCGCTTTCTTCCCGACAACATTCCGATGTTTGCCGACGAGGTTGTCATTGAGCTGACTTTCTCCGAGCCGCTGGATACCACGCTGTTCACGCCTGAAACATTCCTGTTGTGGTTACAGCCGGACGCGCCGGTCGAGGTAACGTCATCCTGGCGGGATCCACTGCGCCTCTTGCTGACCCCCGACACGCTTGAGCCGGGCGCGAGATATCGCCTGGAAATAACCGAGTTTGAACTGGCCGATCTCTCTGGTAATCGGGTAGGCGACAGTCTCCGGCAGCATGTTTTCACGGTCATCGATGCCGATTCGCTGGGGTCGATTTCCGGTGAGGCTATGATCGAGATTGCCGGTAAGGAAAACGATTCGGTCATGCTCTCGTTTAGCAAAGTCGGTGAACAGCGCACCTTTGACATAGCCGCTTCATCCGGTACCTTCAGGATTGACCTGCCGGCGGGCAAATACTTGTTATCGGGCTTCGTTGACTCCGACGGTGATGGTGAGAAGGGCAACGGCTCCGTAGAACCTTACGCCTTAGCCGAAACAATGGCTGAGTATCCCGATACGATAGCGGTTCGGGCTAGATTCGAAACGGCTGGAATACAGTTTGAGATTAGGTGATAACGATGTATGAACTATTAGAAAAACTACCGCTGCCACCTCTTTTGCAGATGGCGGCCGGGATTGTCGCAATCATTGTTTTGACAATACTGTTTGCGACTATGGCGCGACTAATACTGAGCCTGATTGCTGACCGCATCGCCAGGCGTACGCGAACGGATCTCGACGACAGATTATTGGCTGGGATCAAGCGGAGAGTCCCTCACCTCGTATTCATCATTGGCGCCGTGGCTCTGTTCAATTACCTGGAGCACATCTCCGAAGGGGGTGCTCCGGTGCTGTTCCGGACTGTCGATGGCGCCCTGTTCGTCGTCGGTGTATACATCGTTACCGTCATGATTGTCGGCGTGATCTCAACACTGCTATCCTGGTACTCGGAGAACATCGCCTCCCGCACTGAGACGACGCTTGATGATGAGTTCGTCCCCCTGGCCGATCGCGTGATCAAGATTATTGCCTATATACTGGCGCTCTTGATTATCCTGGACCATTTCAACGTCGACATCATGGGTCTGGTGGCGGTGTTGGGTATCGGGTCGCTGGCTATTGCGCTGGCGGCGCAGGAAACGATTGCCAACATGATCGGCGGTTTTGTGGTTATGATCGACCGTCCTTTCCGGGTGGGTGATCGAGTGCGGCTTGGCGACGGTACGACGGCAGTGGTCGATCAGATCGGAATTCGCTCCACCAAGTTTCGGACTTTCGACAACACTCTGATCATCGTCCCCAACGCCGAACTGATAAAGTCAACCGTTCACAACCTCACCTATCCTCATCCGAGGCTGCGCGTGCAGATAGACGTCGGCGTCGGCTACGATTCCGACATAGATCAGGTTCGACAGGTGATGCTTGGCGAGGCCAATAATCATTCCATAGTGCTCGCCGACCCAAAGCCCAGTTGGTATTTTCTGGAATTCGGCGACAGTTCACTCAACGTGTCGTTGCGCTGCTGGGTGGCCGATCCATCGGAACGGTTCCGCACCGCCTCGGAATTGCGAGAGGGAATCCTTAACCGTTTCCGTGAAGAAGGCATCGAGATTCCGTTCCCGCAGCGAGTGGTCACGATGGCACCGGAGACCTCATCGGAGCAAGAACCACAGCGCCGAGCGGACAGAGGAGAGGCGCGTCGGCCGGGACATGCGCCGGGCGGCGGCGGGGATGCTTTTGACGACGACTGACGGCGTTGTGTGTTTCGTGCGCGGCGGACGTCCCTATCTACCGCGCTCAGAAGGTTGTTATTGTGCCCGCGTGGTCTTCAGACCGCGCGGGTTTCGTGGCCTAGTCTGAAGAACTTGTTGAAAAACCCTGAGAGCCGTCATTGCGAGGAGTCCGCCGCGCGTTTCGCGTGAACGACGCGGCAATCTCATACGGTTCGTGGTGTCGGGTGTCTCTGCCCGACACCGTTCGATTGTACGCAAGAGCCGTCAGGCAGAGACACCTGACGGCACGGAGAAGTGAGATTGGCCCGCGGGTTTTGCCTTGACTAACCTCCAAGCACACCTTTATAATGTGACCGATTTTGTTAGTGTGTTCGGATTACTTGCAAAAGGAGCCATCCCTTGGCTGCGGTTGAGAAAACTGTTTACGCCGGTATCGATATCGGTGGCACCAATATAAAGTTCGGACTGGTCGACTCCGACGGTCATGTCATCTATCGCCGACAACGTCCGACGATGGCGAAAAAGGGACCGATGCCACTGATGTACCTGGTGACTAATATTGCCGAACAACTGCTCCTGTATGCGGCCGAGGAAGACCATCAAATCAACTGGCTTGGAGTCGGAACGCCAGGCGCGGTCGATTTTCGCACCGGTGTGGTCATCGGCCCCTGTCCCAATATCAAGGGCTGGCAGGGGATGGAGATCGGACCCCGCTTGGAGGAGCGATTGAACATGCCGGTCTATGTCGACAACGACGCCAATCTGGTGGCGTTGGCCGAGACGCGACTGGGGGCAGCGGTTGGGTCGAAATCAGTAGTGTGCGTTACCGTCGGTACCGGTATCGGCGGCGGTATAGTGTTGGACGGCGCGCTCTGGCGTGGCGCCACCTACTCGGCGGCCGAGCTGGGTCACATATCTATCTGTTATGATGGACCGACGTGCGGCTGTGGACGGCAGGGATGTATTGAAGCATACTGTTCTTCGGGTGCAATCCTGCAGCGGGCGCGATCAAAGCTTAAGGCGAACCCGTCGCCGACTTTCGATTCGGTACTTGAAGGGAATATCGAGAACATGACCATCAAGAAGCTGTTCGTCGCCCTGAAAAAAGGTGACGCCGTGGCGAGAGAGACGCTGGATGAAACAGCCGTCTATCTCGGCACCGGGCTGGCCGGGGTGGTGAATCTTTTGAATCCCGAGACCGTAGTAATAGGAGGTGGCGTAGCCGACGGCGGCGGTGGTTTTCACGAGATGGTTGCCGCAGAAATTAAGAAACGCGCCTTCGATTCCGCTGTAGAAAACCTGACTGTGGTTAAAGCCACCCTCGGTAATGACGCCGGCTTTATTGGAGCCGGGCTTCTGGGAGAAATTAGTAAATGACCGACAACAAATCGAATCAACAGACAAAACCCAAGGATGACCGTCCACTCACTTTCAAGCTGGCCGGCTGGTACGGATTCATCTTTGCCGGAATCTTTATCATCTACGGTGGCGTCAAGGTGGTCTTGAGTTTCCTTGACCACAACTATGACGACCTGGCCGAGCCGATTATTTTTCTGCTCATTGGGTTGGGGTTGTTGATCCCGGCCTTCGGCTACAAGGAACTGAAAAGTTGGGGCTACTGGGGTTTGATCGGTATCAATGGGGTTGTATTGATCCTGGCGGCGATCGGTTACAACCAGTACGAAAACATCGTGCTGCTGGTTTTATCGGCGGCGGCGCTCGCGACCTTGTTTGCCCCCGCGACCAAACAGTATTTGTTCAAGGGTCGCTAACATTTCATTTGACATCGTCCGACAAACGAATAAATTGCCCATTCCGTTCGCCGTCATTGGCGGCGGACTTCATGTGTTGGCGCCCTAGCTCAGTTGGTAGAGCAACGGACTGAAAATCCGTGTGTCCGCAGTTCAATTCTGCGGGGCGCCATTTTTTTTGTGCCAGTATCGCCGAACTTCCTTACGACACCCTCCGCAATCCTGACTGAGGACCCCTATTTTCAGGTTCTGTCAGGCGACTCGCCTGACGGCCTCAAAATCGGAGCCGGCGATTACTTGGCAAAGCCTGACATGAAGTGACGGCGCGCGAAGCGCGAAAAACAGGCTTGCCTGCGTCGGGCGGGGTCGCCCGACACCACGAGAACCTCTACGTCCAGCGACATATTATGGCCTATCGGGACCGTTTTTCCCTTTGACATCCGATGGACCACCGGTTAAATTTCTATTGAATGTGCTCAAAACACCTCTTACATGGGAGTTGTAAGATGAAAACAGCCGGCAAACTCATCGCAGTAGTGCTCGCTGTAGGTTTCGTGCTCGGCAGCGCGCTTTCCACCTCAGCGCAAACGTTCTATCTCAATCCAATCCCGGAAGCAAGGCCGACCTTCGGGCTACGTTTTATGCACGTCAGCCTGGACGGGGACCTGGAACTGTCGACCTTCTCAGGAACCTACGATTTCTATGTCGACATACCGACATCAGAAGCAGTCGGATTTCGACTCTCGCTGCCCTATTCCAAGATCGGTTATGAATACTACGCCTCACGGGAAATCAGCGAGAGTGCTCTCGGCAATGCCTATATCGGTATGCACTTAACGAGCCACCTATCAGAGCGCACGAAATCAGTGTTCTCGATGGGCTTGCATCTGCCTACAGCCAGTGAAGATGATGACGACCAGGAGGCTGCATTCCTCGGCCTGTTGGCGAACTTCCACCAGGCACGCCGGGTTCTCACGAATGCCTGGATAATCTACGCGAACATGGCCTGGCGGATGGAGAGTCTTGAGGGCGGTATTTTCGGGCTCGAGATTGGTCCGGAGGTCTGGATCCCGGAGGGTGATATCGATGCCGATGCGGAACTGCTGTTTCACTACGGTTTCTCCGGAGGCGCCGGAACGCGACATTTTGCCTTTCTGGCCGAGTTGATGGGTCTGTTTGTGGCGACTGAAGATATCGAGGACTTCGGCGATCGCTTTGAGCATCACCTTGCCTTCGGTGTCGGGGTGAGGAACTGCACCGTCAGGCCGAGCTTGTGGTATCAGATCCCGCTTCATGACGATATGAGAGACGCCATTAACGGTGTTATCGGACTGCAAGTCGAAGTATCGATGCCTGAATACGGGCCGTGACGGCGGGTG
>JAUXBJ010000013.1 GCA_030619425.1 bacterium | reverse complement strand
GGGCACAGCAGTATGACTTGGTGGTGAACGGTTGGGAGATCGCGTCCGGTGGACAACGGATAAACCGTCGCGACTTGCAGGAGAAAATCCTCGGAATCCTCGGCATCGACAAGCAACGAGCCGAACGCATGTTTGGATTTCTGCTAAGAGCGCTGGAATACGGTGCGCCACCCCACGCCGGTCTGGCCCCGGGTCTTGATCGGGTGGTGTCACTGATGTGCGGCACCGAATCGATTCGCGACGTTATTGCTTTCCCCAAGACGACCAATGCCGTATCATTGATGGACGGGGCGCCGTCGGAAATCGACCCGCAACAGTTGGAGGAACTCGGCCTGACGCTCAAGACCGATCCGTCATCCTGAGCGCGCAAAATGACTATGGAACCGGTGGACAAGAAATCGAGTAGTTTTCCCGTAGAAGGTATCGATCAGCGGTTGCTGTTCGGGCAAAATGACGTCTTCCTCCGCATCATCGAATCGAATTTCGACGGCCGTGTTATCGCCCGCGGCGAGCAGGTCACGGTCGAGGGGGCGCCCCATGACGTCGACCGCATTGTACGCCTTTTGGAGGATCTGGTCACTCGGGTTAAGCAGGGTGATATGATCACCGAGCAGTACATTCATTACGCTATCAGCATGGTGAAGGAAAACGGGTTTGGTCCGGCCTCGGAAATTTCTACCGAGAACCTTCTGACCTCGGCGCTTAAGAAAGCGATAAAGCCGAAAACGGTGGGCCAGTCTCGTTATGTCGAGGCGGTCGATCGACATGATGTAGTCTTTTCCATCGGACCGGCCGGAACCGGCAAAACCTATCTGGCTGTGGCCATGGCAGTCGCCGAACTGAAGGCTAACAAGGTCAAGCGTCTTGTGTTCACGCGGCCGGCGGTTGAAGCGGGGGAATCGCTGGGGTTCCTTCCGGGTGATATTCGAGCCAAGGTGGACCCATATTTGCGACCGGTCTACGATGCTCTGTACGACATGCTGCAACCGGACAAAATTCGCAAGCTTCTCGATATGGGCGTGATCGAAATTGCGCCCCTGGCCTTCATGCGGGGACGCACTCTTAACGAGGCTTTTGTGGTGCTCGATGAAGCCCAGAACACTACCAGTGCGCAGATGAAAATGTTCCTGACCCGTATTGGAGAAAGCTCCAAAGCGATAATTACCGGAGACATCACCCAGATCGATCTGGACCGTCCTCAGAATTCGGGACTGGTAAGGGTACAAAAAATCCTCAAAGGCATTGAAGGTATCAGCTTCGTATATCTTACAGAAAAGGATGTCGTTAGACACCGGCTGGTTCAGAAAATCATAAAGGCGTATGAACGCGCCGAAAAGCAAAGGCGCAAGGAGTAGGGCGAAACGGAATTTCGCCATATGTTCTCGCTGATTCCGAAAATAAAAAGGCGCATCAAGAAGGTTCTCAAGGTCCAAAGTGAGAGCCGGCAGTTGCCGCGAACTTCGGTTCACTCACGAACCAGAAAGCTGCTCTTGCTGCTGTTGGCCTCGGTGCTGATTGGTGTATTCTACCCGGGCGAGGACCTCTACGATCCACTGGATATGCCGCGTGAGGGCGAGATCGCGCGTGAGGATGTCATAGCCCCCTTCCAGATCACGGTACACAAGACTGATCGCGAGTTGGACGAAGAAGAGCAGATGATTCGACTGACGGTGCCGCTGGTGGTGGACTGTGATACCGAGGCGGCGGCGGAGGCCACAAGAGGGCTGAGGCGGTTTCTGGCGGCGGTCGATTCTCTGAAGGATTCTACAGCTCTGGTCGCGCCACCGGACGAAAGAGAGTTCGAGGCGAGCCTGTCCGAGATGTTCCCTCTGTTGAGCCGCGACGCCATCAAAGAATCATTCAACCGCGATGATCTCAAGAAGACCGTGGCGGTGCTCGAAGAAGTACTGCGCGAGGATATCTACGAGGTCGGTGTCATGCTCGACCGTACCGCTCTGAAGAAAGCCGTGGGGCGAAACGTTCTTATCAGACGGGGCGAGAGAGAGAATGTGTATGTTCGAGACCGGATTCTGAATTCGGCGGAAGCCAACGGTCGGTTACTGACGGCGTTAAACCATCGTCGGGCCACGGACTCTCTGGATGTAGAATACTCGTACCTGGTCGGGCACGCTTTCATAAAGCCTAACCTTGCCGTTAACACTCCCGAGTACCAGCGCCGTCTGCAATTGGAATTATCGTCAATCGACAGGATCAAGGAGGTGGTTGAGGAGGGTGAAATAATAGTGCGCGATGGTGTGCGCATCACCGGGCGACAGCAGGCCGTACTGCAACAGATGGCGCGCACAATGCGCTCCGAAGCGATTCAACAAGGCTGGCCGGCGGCTTTTTTGCCGGTGCTGGCGCGCGTGATCCTTGTCCTGGCGGCTTTTTCGAGCCTGTACATTTTCCTCTATTACTTCAGACGTGAGATATTCAACTCCAATCCCAAGCTGCTGGCATTGTTCCTGGTATTCTCTCTGCAACTGTTCTTGATCCATCTCTTGTCGCACTGGGGCATCTCGAGTAGCCTCTATCCACTGGCCGTGCTGCCGGTGATGATTACAATCCTGTTCGACACCGAGGTCGGCATTCTTTCAACCATGACGCTCGCGTTGCTGTTAGGCATGATGCACCGATTCGATTTCACCATCACGCTTGCTGCTATGGCTGTTGGAACGGTGGCCACGTTGAGTTCCCGACGTGTCCGCAAGCGCTCGCACTTTTTTCGGATTATGCTTGCTACCGCGATTGCCAGCGGTCTGTATGTTTTCCTGGTCGAACACCTCAAGTTTGCGCCAACTGACGAGATACTCGTTGAGGCCGGTTATGGACTGGTCAGCGGCGTGGTTTCAGTGCTGTTGGTTATCGGTGTGCTGCCGTTTTTTGAGTCGCTCTTCGGCATCACGACCGACATCACGCTTCTGGAACTCTCGGACATGAATCATCCTCTGCTGAAACGGTTGGCCGTTGAGGCGCCCGGGACCTACCAGCATTCTATAATCGTCGGCAACCTGTCTGAGTCGGCGGCCAAGGCCATCGGCGCCAATTCGCTGCTGGCCCGGGTTGGAGCTTATTATCATGACATCGGCAAGATCGAAGTGCCTGAGTATTTCGTCGAGAACCAACTCAGCGTAAAGTCGAAACACGATGCGTTGTCTCCATCCATGTCGTCCCTGATTCTGTCGTCGCATGTCAAACGGGGTCGCCAGTTGGGCGAGGAGGCGGATATTCCCGACGACGTGCTCAATTTCGTCGAGGAACACCACGGCACCATTGTTCAATCTTTCTTCTACAACCGGGCTCTCGAGCAGGGTGAGGATCCATCGGTGATCGACAAGTACCGCTATCCGGGACCAAAACCACAGATCAGAGAAACCGCCATCGCCATGCTGGCCGATGCCGTCGAAGCGGCCAGTCGCACTTTGGATGAACCCAAGCCGGCGCGGATCGAAAACCTCATACAGAAGATAATCAACGATCGGTTTCAATCCGGTGAACTGGATCAATGCCCACTCACCCTGAAGGACCTGGCCAGAATCAAGGAAGCCTTCGCCCAGGTGTTGATCGCTTCGTTCCATCATCGTGTCGTCTATCCTTCGACGTCCGATGATTTGGAGGCAGCCTCCGAATGAGATTGTCAATTCATAAAGAGACTCCAGCCAGGCTACCGTCGACCCGTTTGATGCGCTTGTTCAAGATGGTGGCCGATGCTGAGGCGCCGCGCAACGACGGGAACGTAAATCTCGTTTTTGCCACCGATGCCATGATCCGTCGCCTGAACCGTCAGTTTCGCGGTATTGACCGAACCACCGATGTTCTGTCGTTTCATCTGGATGAACCGGACGATACCGATCATACCTTTGGTGAGATATATATCAGTGTTGCCCTGGCCGTCAGGCAGGCCGCTGAATATGGCCACGGTCGATACGAGGAGTATCTGAGGCTCGCCTGCCACGGGTTTCTGCATTTGTTCGGTTACGATCACACTGAGCCCGCACAACAGAAGAAGATGGCCTCAAGGGAGGAGTTCTATCTGGCCCGTCTTCATGGAGTTGGATGAGCATGATTGAACTGATCGGTTTATCCCTGATTATTCTGTGTTATGTCACAGCCTATCTCGTTGCCCTGTATGCGCGCGCTGTTTACATCGATCCGGATGATGTCGAGGAGATCGGTCCGGGACTACCCGAACGCAAACGCAGCTTCCTGATCCGCCTGGCCGATGACCCACGCGCCTTTGTTCAGATTGCATTGGTTTACAGGTCGGCGGCGCTAATCGTATCAACATTGGCAACAGTACGGGTGTTGGAGAGATTCGCCCAGCGCCTGGAGATAGCGCCGCACTCGCTGATCGTCGTGGGACTTATCCTGGTTTGGCTCTCATTTGTTCTGGTCGTTGAGTATCTGACCCGTCGCGCCTCACGGCATGCCATTAGTCCTCGAATGCTGCGACACCTGTGGATCATCGCTTCCATCTATGTCGCATGCTACCCCGTCATCTGGATTTACCGACGTGCACTGGAGAGGGCGCAGGGAAACACGCCGGTATCAGAGGAAGAAAAAGAAGAAATCGTCGAGCGCGCCATCGAAACTCTGGCCGAGGAGGCGGGGATTAGCGAGACCATTGTCGAAGACGAAGAGAAGCAGATGATCGGCCAGATCTTCCTGCTGGACCAGACCGTCGTACGAGAAATCATGGTTCCCCGGATTGACATCACCGGCATTGAGAAAGGGCTAAGCTTCCGAGGAATCCGCGAACTGGTGCTCGCGGACGGGCATTCACGCTACCCTGTCTACGATGGAGCCATCGACAAGGTTATCGGACTTGTCTATGTCAAGGACCTGTTCTCCAACATGCCGGAAGCTGGTGAGAAGTTCGCTATTGAAAACTACCTGCGAGATCCGTACTTCGTGCCCGAGACGAAAATAATCGGCGAGTTGCTGCAGGAGTTCAAGTCAAAGAGATTCCATATCGCTATCGTGGTCGACGAGTACGGCGGCGTAGCCGGGCTGGTCACATTGGAAGATATACTCGAGGAAATCTTCGGTGAGATACAGGATGAACATGACGCCGAAGAGGCTGAGTTCACCGAGCTCCCCGACGGGCGTTATCGAGTGTCCGCCGGTTTGCTGGTTGAGAAGCTGCAGGACTATCTCGACACCGACTATGAGCAGGGTGACTACGACACTGTCGGTGGTCTGATTTATGATCTTGTCGGATCCGTCCCCAGGGAAGGACAGAGGATCCAGTGGCACCACATCGAGTTCGAACTGGAGCGGGTCGAGGGTCAGCGAATCCTTCTTGTAATCGCGACAAAAAGGTAGTCATCCGGTGTTCTGTCCCGGGATTACATTTGCGCCGTCTGGCGCCCGAAGGGTCTTTAGACCCGGCGGGAAACTGCTGTCATGCGGGGCGATCTGAAGATCACCCCGCCACAACATGGGCACATTATTGTGCAGACTACTTAGGGGACAGAACGCTAGGCACTGGTCTTGTCGACCTCTACTTCTTGAACTGACTGGATGATCCCCGAGAGAGCAGGAGTCATCTTAAAAGTTACCACCGCTGCATCCGCTGGGATAGCATCTCGGCAACCTGACGTGTCGATGTTGACTACCGCGCATCGTACATCGTACTTGCGGCAGACTTCAAACATTTGGAAGAGTTTTTCTCGGCTCGGCAAGTTGCCGTCACAAATTACGATATCGACGATCGTGTTCAAATCCTCTATCACCTCGTCGATGTCCCCAACCACCCGCAATTGGCAACCGGAGTCATCGGCTTGGCGTTGGTAATCCCCGGCCAGACTCTGATCCGTCGTTTGTAGCATCAGACGATGACACGAGCAGGTATGGCTTGCTGTCGGCAGGTCGGTGCTGTCAAGCGGCAGATGGAGGGAGAAGGTCGTGCCGATACCGACGACTGATTCCACCGTCAGATCGCCGTGGTGTTCGCGAGCGATGTTGCGGCTGATCGAAAGCCCCATCCCGGTGCCGGCCACAGCATCTTTGCCCCACACACCTTTGGTGGAGAAGAAGGGGTCGAAGATACTGGAAAGCTGCGCCGATGGAATGCCCTTGCCCGTATCGGATACCATGATGATGGCCTGATCGTCATGGCGTATCAGGCCGATTGTGATGACACCACCGGAATCTATAGCATGCTGAGCGTTGATAACGAGATTCAGGATTACCTGCTGGACCTTGCTTGCAGAAACCATTACCGGGGGCAAGTTTTCAAAATGGGTTAGTATCTCGATCGACTGATTGCGGATTTCTTTGTCGACCATTTTGATAGTGTTCTCAATTATGCTTCTCAGGTCCTCTGGCGCAATCTCATCAGGTTTGGCCTTCGAATAAGTAAGCAGCGACATGGCAACACTGTTGGCTCGTTCGCCGAGTTCCACGATCTGTTCGAAGCTGTCATGCGCCGTTTCCATTCCGTCCTCGTCCTTAAGAGTGGATAATGCGAACGATGCGTTCCCGATAATCCCCGCCAGGTAATTTTTGAACTCGTGCGCCACCCCGGCGGCCAGAGTGCCAATGGCCGAAAGTTTATCCGATTCAGCCAGCCGCTGTTGCGCTATTATCTCTTTTGTAATGTCCTCAGTGATAGCCAGGTAGTTGATGACCTCTTTGGCGGCATTGAAGATCGGCGTTATCGTCAAACGAGCCCAGAATAGTCCACCGTCTTTCCTGCGGTTACGAATTCTTCCGGACCAGGTTTTCCCGGACGATATATCCTGCCACAACTGGCTGTAAAAAGCGTCATCATGGTGGCTCGAGTTGAGCAGGTTAGTGCGTTGACCAACGGCTTCGGATGAACTGTAGCCGGTGGCTCGGCAGAACTCAGGGTTGACATACTCGATGATGCCGTTTGGGTCGGATACACAGATCAGATTGGCCGACTGGTCAACCGCCGCCGACAGCTTGCGTAGTTCACGTTCATGCCGTATACGTTCGGTGACATCTCTCACCACGGCTTGGATGATCCCCCGTGTCCGATCGACAACGCGTGAACTGATCTCTACATCTACCGTAAAGCCATTCGTCTTAACCAGTCTCGTTTCAAACCGGGTGGATTTATCGTCATTGATGGCTGCAATGGCGCGTTCGAATACCGGCAGTTCGCTTTCAGGATACAACCGAACCATCGGCGTCTTCAGCAGACCTTCGCGCTCGCATCCAAGCATCTCCACACAGCGCTGGTTCACATCCAGTATCTGCCCGTCGGCGGTATGGACTATGATCGCGTCGTTCGACTGTTCGAACAGGTTGCGGAATTGTTCCTCGCTTTCCCGCAGGTGTTCCTCGGCTTGCTTGCGTTCCGTGATGTCCAGAACCGTTCCGATGGCTCCGGTGTACTCGCCGTCGTCGAAACGGGGCAGCACAGACGCTAACAAGGTCTTAGTGGCGCCTTTGGCCGTCACTATCCGCACTTCATAGCTAGCTGACTTCCCCTGCCGTCGGCGCTTGGTCTGATTCAATACGATTTGCTTTTCGCCCTCCGGTACATAGTCAAGGATGCTATGTCCGACCAGGTCACTCGGAGATTCAACGTCGAATATTCTCGCGTACGCCGGGTTACAGAACTCGATCTTTTCGTCGGCATCGACAATACCGATCCCTTCCATGACGGAATCAAAAAGGTCCTGGTACCGTTGCCGCGATTCTCGCAGTTGGTCCTCGGCCCATCGCTTCTCGCTGATGTCTGATATGAAGGCGTTGAACTGAAGCTCCTCGCCGCTTCTGGTCACCCACACGGTCATCTCAGTGGGGAAAGTCAAACCGTTCTTGTGCAAGGCGGCAACTTCGATTCTCTTATTCAGAATCGGACCCTGACCGGTTCGAACACAATGTTCAAGCGCCTTCTGATGCACTTCTCTGTGTTCTTCGGGAACGATCAGTTCCGCAAGCGATGACCCCATAGCTTCGTTGGCCAACCAGCCGAACGTTTCCTCGGCCTTACGATTCCAGTCGATCACAATACCCTTTGCGTCAATAGCGATGTAGGCGTCGCCCGCCGTCTCGATTATCATCCGACTATGCGCGCGGCTCTCCTCCAGTTCCTTCTGAGCACGTTTGCGGTCGGTGATATCGATGGTGTACTCAATGAGTTGAGTCACCTCACCACGGCCATTCAGAATCGGGTAACCATGCACTTCGAAATGGTGCGCATTGCCCTTCGCGTCGTAGCGTGTGTGCTCCACGGTGACCGGCTTCTTTGTCCTGCAAGCCTCGGCCAGAGGACAGGTGTGCTCGCCGCCGCTACACGGTTTGCTGGAATGATATATCAACTCATGGCAGGTAATTGTGGATGCGTCCGTCGTCAGTCCGCTGGCCGCGTTGCCCATGAGAACCTGGTAAGACGCAGCGTCAATGACATAGAAGGGATAGGTCAGGGACGCAAAAACATTCTGCATGAACTCGTTGTGACCTGTCAACTCCTCCATTACGCGTTTCCGTTCATCGATCTCGGCCATCCAGCCTTTGCGAGTCCGTTCCAGCTTAGCCTCAATGCGCCCCAGGATGATGTAAAACATCACGAAAAGCATTGCCCCCACGATGAAACCGGCAACGACAGTGATAATCGTCAATGTCCTGAGGGCTGACATTTCGGCGCTGACGTCCTTGAGCACCAGCATGTCTCCGATCTCGCGGCCGCCGACGTCGATCAGAACCAGAGATCGCACCAGGTGAGGTCTGCCTGCAAGCTCCATTTCAACGGTTGGCTGTTGGGGATGATGGTGGCTGGCCGCCAGGCATTTGTCCAGGTTGTCCGGAGGTTTCTCTGTCGCCTTGCCTGTAACGACGATATCATCATACTGATTCCAGTCACCGATTCGCCCCAGCATCCGGTTACCTTCCACCCAGTACGCAGAGTCGAGATAACTCTTATGCACGGTGACTGCAATATCCACGTCGATGATACGGGTCAGTTCGTCTTCGACGTGGTCGATCTCCTGTCCCAATTCGATATAGCCGATCAACCGTCCGTCGAGATGCCAGGGAAGCACTGAGCGAAAAGTCAGAGTGCCAAACTCACCCAACTCAATACCGTGTGTCTCCACCTCGTTATGCTCGGCGGCCGCGAGCGTAAAACGAGGGATGGTGTCCCCATATCGATCAGGATTGTGGACCCGCAGGAAGCAAACGCGGTTGGTGTCGATGAAGTGGAAGTGGTTAATCTGATGAACGGATCGAATTCTTTCAAAGACTGGCTGGACATGGTTCTGCAGAGCGGCTCTGTCTCTGTTCAACCAATATGTCCGCAGAGTCTCGTCGGTCTGGATGAACTTCAGAAGCGCGCTTTGGAGTTTAGCCTCCTCTTCCAGCTCCATCTGTAAGAGTTCCTGCACGCCTTCAAAACCGGCCTCGACCGCGCTACAGATCTGACCTTGCGTGACCTTGCGTATACTTATGACGCAAGTAGCCAGTAGCAGAGCCAATCCCACTCCCAGCGGCACGAGTATACGTCGACGCAGGTTCTCTCTCCCTGCTTTTGAATCAGCCCCCATTCGATGCCTGTTGATTGATCTCATTATGTTCTACGGACGCAGTCCCATCACGCAGAGTGCGTTCCGATCGCCCACCTTGTTTCTATCCTTATAGTACTATCGGCAACTGCCGGGTTTTGCTTAGACCAGGCAGTTTATCTGCAGCCCGCCTTTAGGAACCGACGGCAAAAGCTGTGACTGCAGGCTGGAATCTATCTGAATCAACGAGTTACTGGATGCCTGTCTTCGCGGGTATGACATCGGTACCCCAGATGTCTCTGGTGGGTTCTTCACCGCGAAACTCAGACATTACGACAACGACCGTCGCGCCCGGTTTGTTTTGTGGACGGCAGACCTCCCGGTCTGCCCCGGAATACACCTCTGAGGGGCAGACCGGGAGGTCTGCCGCCCACGGAACATGGCGGTATGTGGTGTCGGGTGTCTCTGCCCGACACGACGACCGAACCCAGGGCAAGGGGAGTGTTGAAAAAGCTCCTCCTCTCGTCATTACGAGCGAGCCCGCCGGCGGCGGGTCAATCTCATACGTCAAGTTTACCAACGAATTGAGATTGCCACAGCCACGCGAAACACGTGGCTTCGCAATGACGGCCTCCAGGGGTTTTTCAACAAGCCACCAGCCCTCACTCCCGCCGAAACATCCGACCTCACCACACGTATATCCGGGCAGGACCCCGCAGAACATAAGGTTGACTAATGCACACCATCTTTGTTCCGTACGTCTAACTATAACGAAAGACAAAGCTGCTAACGGTTTTCTCACCGCATGGAGTTACTATGTATCACAAGCAAGTAGCGTTTCGATTTGCATCAGCACTCGCGCTGACAGTTTTGATCATCGCCGGCGGAGTCCAAGCTCAGGAGTTTTCACTGTGGGGCGGTCTCGAAACCGGTCCTTACGGCGTCGGCTTTGAGACGATTGAGAAGTATGACTATTCACGAGCCTTCCGTTCCTCGACCGACTACTTCGGCGAGCCACAGGAAGGTGAGACGGCGCGACCGATACAGATATGCATCTGGTATCCGGCCCAAAAGACCGACGGGCAGATTCCGATGGTGTACGGTGAGTATGCCTTCCCGTATCCGAATAACAGCGACTTCTTCGGCATCATCTCCACGCTGCAAAATCGTGAAATCCAGGCCGTGGGATTTGTCTTCCGGGGGGACCAGGCGGCCCTTCAGTCAGTAATGGACCTGAGTGTTACGGCTGTCCGTGATGCACCGCACCAGGACGGCGAGTTTCCGTTGATCGTCTATCACACCGGCATCGTCAGCGGCTATTGCCAGAACGCCACTATGTGTGAATACCTGGCCAGTCATGGTTTCATCGTAGCCACTACCCATGCCCTCGGCGCCAATGGCGTTAACGTAATGCCGGAACCCAGGGATATCGAGTCGCTCATTCGGGACAAGGAGTTCGCGGTTGCTCAGTTGCGCGACTATCCCTCGCTGAACCCTGCCTCAACCGGCCTGCTGGGTTATTCTGTGGGAGCGGTTGGCGCTCTCGTCCATCGGATGCGCAACGCCGACATCGACGCGGTGGCTTGCATGGGCGGCAATTACCTGACGACCGACGGCGCAGCCCTGGTCGCAGAGAACCCATCCTACAATGCGGTAACGATGCATGTCCCCCTGCTGCAATTGTACACGGCAGGTGAAGACACTGACCTGGCGCTGATGGACAGCCTGGTCTACTCGTCACGCCATCTGGTCGCATTCAGCAATCCGAACGTAGCTGCCTTTTCTCATTATGCTGTGATGTCAACGTTGAGACCTGACACCGCCGGGCCGGACCCTCAGACCCTGCGCCGTAACTACGAAACGAGCTGCCGTTACGTGGAACAGTTCTTCAAAGCGTACCTGAAGAGTGACGAGGCCTCTCTCGCCCTTCTCAACGCCGGACCTGGTGATGGCGCGACGTCAGAGTTCCGAGCCGCTCAGCCGTATCCTCCTACGGCCGGGCAGTTCATTCAGATCATTCGGAACTATGGAATCGAACGAGTCATCGAACTGGACAAACAGTTCGGCCTGTCCAACCCCGAGCATCCGATTTTGTCCGGTCCCCGCTTCACCGCGCTGGGATATGGTTTTCTTCAGTCCGGACAGACAGACGCTGCGATCGAGATCTTTCGCATGGGCGCCGAGGCTTATCCAACTTCGGCCAACGCCTGGGACAGCTATGGCGAAGCACATGCGACCAACGGTGACCTGCAGCAAGCCGTAGCATGCTATAAGAAGGCGTTGGAGATACTGCCGAGCGATGAGAACATCAATCCGGGCTTGAGAGACCTGATCGCCGCCAACGCGCCGGCCATAATCGAACAGTTGGAGCAGCGTATTGCGGACGAGGCAGGCGATGGGCAATAGCCAGTCCGTGTTATGAATCGAAAATGTAGTTTTAGGTTCAAGAAAATACTGGAGAGAGCCATGAGTGAACAGAACTCCGATTTCACCAGAAGAAAATTCATGACGGCCTCGGTTGGCTGCCTGGCCGCGGCAGCGATGGCCGGCGTAACACCCTCGGTCGTTCGCGGCCAGGAGAAGGAGACTGAACCCGACAAGAAAGGCATAGTCTCTCGCAAGCTGGGACGCACCGATCTGATGGTGCCGATCGTCAGCATGGGTGCGGGCGCCGCCAACGATCCCGGCCTGGTCCAGGCCTGCTTTGAGGCCGGGATGCGACATTTCGATACGGCAGCGTCGTATGGCTATGGCCGCAATGAGCAGATGGTGGGCATGGCTTTGGCCAAGATGGGCGTGCGGGACAAGGCCATCATTGGTACCAAGGTGCTCACACGAGCGCAGCTCACCGGCGTGACGCCGGCCGGATTGAAGAAACTGCTCATCGCCTCTATTGAGGGCTCGCTGAAGAGACTAAAGACGGACTACATCGATATTCTATGCCTTCACGACGTTCGCGACGCTGCGACGGTCAAGGACGAGGCCACTATGGAGGCGTTGGTGCACGTGAAAAAGCAGGGGAAGGTGCGCTATGTCGGTACGGCGACTCATGCCGCCATGGCCGATGTTATTAACGCGACGGTTGAAGCCGGGATCTACGATACCGTGTTGACGTCGTTCAACTTCACGATGGCCGACGACGCGGCGATGATGAGCGCTGTGGCCAACGCCGGTAAGACAGGTGTCGGGGTCATTGCCATGAAGACGCAGGCGGGCGGGGCCAATTATCCCAATCCGGAGACGCTGCGGCAGTACAGCAATGCGGTCGTCAACTCGGCGGCGCTCAAGTGGGTGCTACGCAATGAGAACGTCGCCACTACCATTCCGGGGATCGGCAACTACGACCACATGCGGGCCAATATGGCTATCGCCGGCAATCTCGAGTATACCGATGAAGAGAAGAACTTCCTCTCCGATAACAGCATCAAGCTGAGCATGGGGTTCTGTCGTCAGTGTCGAAAATGTCTCGCCAGTTGTCCTCACAATACCGAGATTCCGGACCTGATGCGCACCCACATGTACGCGACCCAGTACGCCGATTTCCACAAGGCGCGCATGACAATCGATCAAATCGCGCGCGGTCGGGGGCTGGACGCCTGTGCTTCATGTTCGACCTGCACGGCGCAGTGTGTTAACTCGGTCGACATCCCCCGCAAGATCGGAGATCTAAAACTGATCTACGCGTGAGGCAATAATGTCATTCCCGCGCAGGCGGGAATCTATCCGTCTTGTGGTGTCGGTTGTCTCTGCCCGACACCGACGTTGCTGTTAGCAGTGGCCGTCAGGCCGAGACGCCTGACGGCACCGGTAGCACCCTTCGACTCCGCTCAGGGTGAGGTTGTGAAGTCAGGAGGTTATCGAGTCAGTCAGTAGGTCAGGTTCCTTGGAACCTGACGGTAGTTGATCGGGACCGCGAGGACCCTGACCAACCCACATGACCCACCCATCCATCTGCAAACGTGAGGAGGACAGGCCTCCTGACCTACTACTCATTGCGCAGTGCTTCGACAGGATCGACGCGGGCGGCTCGCGCCGCCGGGTAAACGCCGGCAATCAGGCTGACGATCAAACCAACCGACAGAGCCGCCCCCACCAGCCACAATGGCAGCGCAAACAGTTCGACCGGGTCTATGCCCTCACGCTCCATAATCGTACGCGCCACCAACGAAGCCAGTCGCGCGATTATCCAACCCAGAAGAATGCCGAACGACGCCCCGATCACTCCAATCGCACCCGACTCGACCAGGAACAGTATGCGAATGTCGCGCTCATCGGCGCCCAGGGATTTGAGCACACCGATTTCGCGGGTGCGTTCGATAATCGACATCACCAGCGTGTTGATGATCCCCAACGACGCCGTGCTCAGCGCAATCAAACCGATCATGG
>JAUXBJ010000319.1 GCA_030619425.1 bacterium | reverse complement strand
CCAATAGAGGTTCGCTGCGGCGACCTATCTCGGCCGTCAGTTCGCGCAGAATGCGATTGACTTCGACCAGTTCCTCCTGCATGAGGAGGTTGATGTGGTTGTTGAGTTCGACCGTTTCCTTCGGTTCGATATAGAGGGTAGCGCCGGATTGACTGCGGTCGTGAAGACTGCCACGATCGGCCTGGTACGAGTTGGCCGGGATTGGAATCACGTACCGGTCGTTACGCTGGGTCACGACATCATCCTGCCAGCCGGCCCGCTTGGACCGTCCGGTGAGAATCGATTCCAGCCGCGCCACGATCTTGCGGCGGCTGTCGGCGAGATCACGTCGGATCATACGCAGTTTCGGCGAGGCATTGTCCCGCACCAGCCCGTCTTCATCAAGCGCCTTGTTGATCTGATCTCGCAGTTCCGGGAAGGCGCGAATGGCATCCAGATATTCACCGATCAGGGGAGACTTCGCCCGCTCGTCGGGGCTGTACTCGTTCAGGCCGATCGATGTCCTGACCAGTTCGTGGACTTCAAGGATCTCCTTGCCCTCGAGCGCATTGCCCTCTACGTTAGATCGCTTCAAGAGTTCGCGACTGTCGGTCTCCATGCGATACAGAGGAAGATGCTCGCCGAAACTGATAATGTCTTTCATCTCAGAGATTTCAGCCTGACGGCGGCGAATCAGCTCGATGTTCGACATCGGCGCGATAGTGTCGATTTCGTCATGTCCATACCGAGTGAGACACTTGCCCGTAATCAGGGACACAATCTTCGGGAATTCGAGCGTTTCTATGGTGTGTTCGTCAATCATACTCACCTGGTACTTATAAAAAAGCCGACCCAAGGTCGGCTCTAATATAGAAAGTCGGCTGTGAAATCAAAGCCAAATCAGGTATCATCCAAACTCGTGGTGAAGAACCGTTCCATTTGATAAAGCACCCGGTGCACCTGGACACGATGTTCGTCCAGCACTCGGCTGTCACCCTTGCTGTCGTTGGGTGCGACCAGCAACGCCTGCTCCAACTGACCCATGAAACTCGGTCTTGACGGATGCAGGGGAGAGGTTCCCTCGTACATTAGGGGCACTGTCTTGGCTACTACCGGGCCGAACATCGAAGATTCGAACGCCGTGTAGAACGCATCCGGCAACGGTAGCAGGAAGGCCATAAAGGTCAAAAAGCCGATAGCCACCCACCCGCGCAGGAATCCGACCAGAGCGCCGCCCATCTGATCTTTCTTGCCGATCTGTTTGAGATTGGCCACCCGGTAGAACGCCAGGCCCAACAGTTTGAAGGCGGCGTAGGTTATCGCCAGCAATATCGCAAAGGCCAGGAAGGCCGAGATCAACGGGGACCCGCCGACCTGGTTATAGACCCAGACCGCGAAGTGATCGATATAGTTAACCGACACAATCACGGCGGCGAAAAAAATCGCAAAGGCCATCAACTCGCGGATCAATCCCTTCTTGGAACCAATTACGACCATCACCAGGAGCAACAAAATCAAAATACCATCTACCCAATTCATAAGCACACTCCCACATAAGGGTTGCTACAACTATTGGAAATATAGGGAGTTCTAAAACTACTTGGCAAGTATTTCCATGGCCAATTTATTGACCATTTTTCCGTCGGCCACCCCCTTGACCTGCGGCATGACAACCTTCATGACAGCCCCGATTTGCTGCGGCGACTCGGCTGAGACCTCGGCAATTGCTCTGGCGACAATCTCTCGTAACTCATTTTCGTCGAGTTGCTTGGGTAGGTAGCTGGTGATAACTTCGAGTTGAAATCTCTCCTGCTGCACCAAGTCGCTGCGCCCCCCTTTTGCGAACTGCTCGATGGAATCGCGTCGCTGCTTGGCCGCCGAGGCCAAAACGCTGATCACGTCCTCGTCGGTAAGATCATCCCCTTTGTCGATCCGCTTGTACTTCAGATCAGATTTGAGACCCCGAAGCACGATGAGACGATCTTTCTCACCGGCTTTCAGGGCCTCTATCATATCATGATCGATTTTCTCAAAGAGAGCCATTAAAACCGATCATCTTTGTATCTGTTCCGCCTGGATTTCCGTCGGGCGGCCGCCAGTTTGCGCTTGCGGGCCTCGGACGGCTTTTCAAAATGCTGATGCTTTTTGATATCTGTCAGAATCCCTGCTTTTTCGCAGAACTTGTTAAAACGGCGAAGGGCTCGTTCAAAGGACTCATCGTCCCGTACTTTAACTCCGGTCAACCAGTTACACCTCCTTCAGGTCGGTTGAAGATTCACACGTATTTCATCTTTTCTATCGGTAAGATCACCTAAAACCCCGAGAATGTCAATGGCTAAATGGTGGTTTCTACCGTCCGAGTTGTCCCACGCGCTGCGCCGTACTGTGAGCTGATCGGGGCAGCAGATGCCGGGTGACCCATAGTTTTGGGCTTGTTGAAAGACCCCCAGAGCCGTCATTGCGAGGAGTGAAGACACTCGTGTCGTAGCGACGCGGCAATCTCAATTCGTTGGAAGACATGTAGTATGAGATTGCCGCGCTCCCTACGGTCGCTCGCAATGACAACCAAAGGGACTTTATCAACACTCCCGTTTGTGGTCGGCGTACGTCCCCGTGCGCCGACCACTTTTCGGAGTGAACGTGGTGACACTGGGTGCTGTCGGGTGTCTCTGCCCGACAGCCCTGGAAGCGTCAGGCAGAGACGCCTGACGCCACCGGAGGACTTCTCGGGGTGAAGGCGGTAGACGAGGACGTCCACCGCGCACAGGCAAGCCTGTTCTTCGCGCTTCGCGCGGCAATCCTCGAATGTTTTTTCTGCGAAAGGGACCAGTCTTAGAATCACAAACTGGATGCCGGATCAAGTTCGGCATGACAAGTCGTTTTCAGGTGCTGTCAGGCGACTCGCCTGACGGCCATCACGTGTGAAGGCAGGCGTTGGGCGGGGTCGCCAGACACCACGACACAGTCGGACAGAGACACACAACAGCATAAGTAATAGCAATCCTTCTTGCGTGTTTCAGAAAAGGGGCAGACCGGGAGGCTACCTACCGAACCAAAGGCCGGCGGGATCAATAGCATCGTTCAGTAATCTGAGCACCGACCAGGGCCACCACAAGGACGGCGCCCAGAATTATCAAAACCCACGAAATGCCTACCATCGGCAAGAGTATCGTCAACGTCAACAACGCACCGATGGCTGAACCGAGTAGTTCGACGGCATAACCGGCGCCACGGTTGGTCAGCGGACGGTCCTCATAGTAGCGTGCTGTCGCCGCCACAAAAAGCGAACCCGACGCTAACGCCACCACGAACAAGAACATCAAATGGTAGGTGAGTGCAACCTGCGAATCGATACGATGCCACGACACAAAGAAAACTGTTAACGCGATCAAGAGCACGATCAGCGCCGGGTACTCGAGGTGTTTGCTTTGTAGTTTGTGGGAGTAGTACGTTCCGCCGGCCAGACCGAGCATAAACGCTCCCACCAGCGCTGCCATTTCAGCATACAAAGAACCGGCAGTTGTCTGGTAGACGTAGAACGACAGTAACTCCAGGGCGATTGAGACCAGACCGGCGGTGCTGTACAAGAACAGCCCGAACCGTCGACGGCGGGCACGACCGAACAAGGCGTAAGCAAGGACAGCCAACAGTGGAGTCAGACCGATCACTACTCCGTACGGTTGGTTGAACCAAAGAGAGAGGATGGCCCGATCAAAACCACTGCGCGAACGATACAT
>JAUXBJ010000364.1 GCA_030619425.1 bacterium | reverse complement strand
GGCGCTCTGACACGCTTCGATCAGGCAGCCGGTGAGACCGACGCGAGCCCGCGCTACCTGAGCGGTTGGGATCTGGCGCGCAAGAAGACGGCCACGGTTGGCGTCACGGTTGAAGTATCTGATGGCCGGGCTAAGGTAGTGGCGCTTGAGCGCTTTCGTATGTTCGACTGGAATGTAATCATCGAAAAGATCAAGCAGCGGCAGGTGCAATACCCAGGTGAGTTGATAGTAGACGCTACTGGTTTGGGGGACGTGGTGGTGGAGCAACTCCGGGAGTTCAACCCGACCTCGGTGATCTTCACGGCAGCGACTAAAGCAGAGATGCTCACCAATGTCGAACTGTTTCACGCTTCCGAACGAATCTGCTACGAACGTTGGGAGTTGCCGGACGGACCGGGGAAGGTTTGGTCGTTCGAGAGTGAGTTGCGCTCTGCTCGTTGGGACGACAACAACGAGTGCGACTCGTTGATGGCGCTGGCGTTGGCGTTGTGGCCGTTAAGACGTCGGTGCGAGCCGACGGTTGCGCCGAGGGTGGGGAAAGGGTGATCTCGCACAAGAGAACCCACCTGTCGCTCCGCTTTAGGTGGGGTACCAAGGTAAGTCTAGTCTAGTTGGGTGCTGTCAGGCGACTTGTCTGACAGCTCATAGTTCGCAAAGTAAGCGTCGGGCGGGGTCGCCCGATACCACCCCCACCGATGGGATTCGTCGATAAGTACGGCTGCGAAACGAGGATGTACCTGATAGCATAAAGGAACGCCCTTTGAGGGGAGGAGACTCAAAAGGCGTTGTAGGGCGGAAGGGTTGGGAACGTAGGGGCTTAACTTATGTCGATGAGAACCGTTCGATGGATCTCAAGAGCGCGCGTCGATGAAAGCTCCAAAAGAGTATTGGATTCGGCTATGCCGTCAACCGTGGTCGCCTGGGCCGGAAACGTCGAGGAGGCCAGGATAGTTTTCGCTGGCTTCAGAAAACCGGGATACCAGTTCGGATAGATCCGGCTGCGGGCAAAGCTTACGTGTGCCGCTTTGGCCTGGTGGATCTTCATCACGGATGAGATGTCGGCGCCGTAAACGTCTGACCAGGTGATGGTCATGGCGAGCGCAAAGATGATAAAGGCAACCAGCCATTTCAGGCTGTGGCTCTTCTTGCTCTTGTAAACAGTCATAACGATATCCCTCAAACTTATTGTCTACGTCTCCAACCTGACAACCATAAAAGCAAAGGGTGTGCCCGGACCTGACGGCTGTTTGGCGGCCTCAATACGGTCTTGCCGGACAGCCGGTTAGCACGAAGTTGGTGGTTTTTCAGGGGCTGCATTCTGCTATGATTTTAGCAACAATTTGCGCATTTGCGATGGCGTTCTTCTGCAAAAGCCCGCCACCGGCTATTTGGTAAAGTGTACGGAGGCAAAATGAGCGCAAGTCTTGGTCGTGTCACCGCGCGGCTGGCCGAACCGGCTGAACGAGTGACGGCTGATCTGATCGATCTGATAAACCGTAACGTCAATCCGCCGACGCCGATTGAGGTTGATGATGTCTATATTCGGGCGATGTTTGTCGTCTCCGATGAAGTCAACAGCTTCGGTGGGCGGTTTCCCATTGAGGAGCATGATCGTCTGGCTGAACTGCTGGTCGATTCGCCGGTCATGGTGGGGCACCGCAAAGACAAACTGCCGATTGCCAGAAATTTCCACGCCACTACAGTTGAGCGTGACGGTCGCCGCTGGGTGAAGAGCTATTTCTATTGGCTCAAGAGCGCCGAAGGAGCCGACAGTCTGCGCGAGAATATCGATGGCGGTATCTACAAAGAATGTTCGATCGGTTTTACTTTCCTGTTTCCCGAGTGCTCTATCTGCGGGAAGGACATCAGGACCTGTGAACATGAACCTCTGGCTTCGTACGAGGTCGACGGGCAAAAAGTGACCTGCCATTTCAATTACCGACAGATCGAGCGGGTCCTTGAGACATCGTTGGTGTATCGAGGGGCGGTGAATGACACCTCGGTATCGAAGGAGTTGCGGATAGATGGGGCGCAACGTCTACCCGAAGTTGCGTGTCTGAAGGAACCGATACGTGTGAACGATTTGTCGCAGCTCGATCAAGGGTGTGAGTACCTTGTGACGCCTTACTACGATGGGATGCTTGTTCGCATCGGACGCCTCGGTTTGCAACCGACACTCTGCCGGGCCGATGGTGAGGAACTTCCCGATGAGGTGTGCCGACGGTTCGATCTTAGCCAACTACCGACAGGTGATGACTTGTACGGTATCCTGGTGCCATATCGCGGCAAGGAGAGGCTGAGTCTCAACTATCTGACCAAGCTGCTGGACGGCCGTACGTCTGTAGTGTCGCGCCTGGAATTGAAACTGGTACCGCAAGAAGGACTGGATCTTTCCATGTTGTCCGAGAACGGTGGGCCGGATCGCATCAGGTTGCTGCGGCACGAAGTAGTTTCGGTTGACCATATCGACGCTGCGGCCCGCTCGCTGATGACGCGTGACGGTGTCAGGCTATGGTCCCGTAGCGAGACGCCGCCGGTGTCGGCCGGCTTCCGTTACCGCCCGAATGGTGACCAGCGCTCAGGCGATGTCTACCAAATCTGCGGAATGTGCGAAGACGGTGACAGCCGCCTTTCCACCGACAGTATGGTTCTCATGTTTCCAGTCAACGGTGAGTATCGGCGGTTCGAGGTCAGGCAGTGCGACCCGGCGCGGTTGGCCCAGGGCGCCCGATTCGTGGCCGACGAGTTGCCGTTGTCCGATACCCTGAGGGCGTCGTCGGATGCCTCTCAGACAGGTCAACTAGTCGAGATAGCACCACGACGTGGAGGCTACGTGCTGCGACTGGCGGGAGTACTTGAGGGCAGTTATGCTTTACGTAAGATCAGGTTGGATGGGAAGCAGCGGTTCTTGTTCTACCGACAGAGTGCTCAGTTGTAGCTGACAAGACTTAGCACCCGCTTGAAGGCGCCGGCTTGAAAGCTCAGTTGTACTAAGCCGACGTCGGGAACATAGTACTCATGAGCGGTAGCGGCCGGTTCGATGGCATAGTAACTCTGAAACAGTCGGACCTGGAAGGCAGAGGCATTGAAGACTCCGGCCGGTACCGACAGTTGAGTCTGTCCGGAATACGATTTTGAAAAATGGAAACCGAAGTAGGAGGTGAAGAAGAGGTGCTGCACGTCTTCAGAACCGAGGCGGTAGAGAGGGAAGTATCCATCCCAGGCGGCGCCTGAGGTC
>JAUXBJ010000344.1 GCA_030619425.1 bacterium | reverse complement strand
TCTCCATCGATGACTGAACGTCGCCGGTAAACTCATAGACCGCCCCCAGAGCAAAAAGCAAACGGGTCCGTTCATCGGGGTCACGCACTACGGCCAAACCCGAACGGTACGCTCCCACTTCGTTGTCAGTCTGCTCCAGTTCCCGGTATACGAACCCGAGGTCCAGCCAACCCTGGGCAACAGTGTCCACTACCTGAGTCAGCTTGATGAATTCATCACGGGCACGCAGGTAGTCCTCCCGGAGGATAGCTATCCGTCCCAGATAAAAGTGATTGGCCGGGTTACGCTCACCCGCTGCCACCTCGCCGGTGAAAATCGAGTCGGCCTGGTCCAGCGAGTCCAGTCCAAAGTACACCAGGGCCAGCCGATGCCGCGCCGCGTGGTCATCCGGCGCCAGGCGAGCCATGGTGCGAGCGTACGGCAGAGCCTCAAGCAAAGAGTCACGGTCTATATAGTAGCTGGTCATGTAGCGATTGAGGACAATATCATCCGGAGCCACGACCAGTGCCGCCTTGAGCGTGATCGCTACCGAGTCCGGCTGTCCGGCTGATTGATACAGATCGCCAAGACGCACATAGGCCAGAATATTACCGGCCCCCGGTTCCAGTTCGATTGACCTGGCCAGGGCTTCCCTGGCTGCATCGATATGGCCGCCCCGAGTGTACAACTTACCAAGCTCGTACTGGAGCGCGAAATCATCCGGCGCCAGGCGGGCCATATTGCGGTAGGCCCAGGTCAGGGAATCCAAATCGCCCAGCGTCTGATAGGATGAGGCCAGGTAGCCGTACGCCCTCCGATTCAGCGAATCCAGAGCTACTACCTGAAGGTAGGCAGCCCGTGCGGAGTCATTCTCTCCGAGATTTCGATAGGCCGAGGCCAGCATGGTGTACACATCGACATCCCTGGGCTCTATCGGTTCCAGGGCAGCCGGGATGTCTTCGTAACGCTTCAGATAGACGAGCATTCGGGCGAATGAATAGCGTATCTCGTACGAATCCGGATGAAACTGCAAGGCACGCTTATAGCCCTCGGCCGCCTCGCGGATATATCCGGACAACTCGAACACAACGCCGTTGGTGTAATAATGAAAAGCCTTGGGGTTTATCCACTCCAGATCGTCCCTGGGACCAAGCGGTCGGGCCGATGTCTCGGTCTGACCGGTACCGATACTCGTACCCGGTCGGTTTTTGAGTGCCTTGGAGCCACAACCGGCCAGCAAAACCAGCGTCAAGAGGCCCAGCGCCAGGACTATTCTGGTCGTCACAGTTTTGGAGTCACGATTGTCTATTGCTCACTCCCATCAGCATCTTTCATCCTACAGCTTTTCGCCAACCCGACTACCTGCCGTCGGCTATCACTTATACGAGTTCTACCTCGGTCGGTTCTACGCTCAATTCGGCACTAACTTCAGAAACCGTCGCTTGCCGACCTTCAAAACCATCTCACGCTCCAACCCGAATTCATAATCAGGGTCGGTAATCCTGGTTCCATCAAGTGTAACAGCGCCCGCGCTGATCAGTTTCCGTGCTTCCCCGTTTGATTTCGAGAGCTTCGCCTTAGCAATAAGATGAACCAGATACACCCGAGTCGGATCAAGTTCCAGGTTCTTCAACTGCTCGATATCGAGTTCAGGGATATCATCGGGTAGCTTTTTCTGCGAGAATATCCGCTCAAACTCCTCTCGCGCTGTGCGCCCCGAACCCACGGGGTGGTACATGTCGACCAGATGCTCCCCCAGTTCCATCTTCACATCGCGAGGGTTCACATCGGAGTTCTTCAGTCGATCTGCCACCTGTTCAAGCATCTGCTCGTCGACGTCAGTGGTCAGTTCAAAGTAGCTGCAAATAAGCTCATCCGGCAGCGACATAACCTTGCCGAACATCTCGCGAGCCGGTTCATCGACGCCGATATAATTGCCCAATGATTTCGACATCTTCTTCTCGCCGTCCAGCCCGACCAGTATCGGCATCGTCAGCACCAACTGCGGCCTGACACCGTACGCCTCTTGAATAGTGCGCCCGGCCAGCAGGTTGAAAGTCTGTTCGGTAGCGCCGATTTCCACATCGGCCTTGATCGCCACTGAATCATACCCCTGCATCAGGGGATAAAACAATTCGTGAATTGAGATCGGCGTGCCTCGACGCATACGTTTCGTGAAATCATCGCGCTCCAGCATCCGCGCCACCGTGTACTTCGTGGCCAGATGCATAACCTCGACGAACTCCATCTGTTTGAACCACTCGCCATTGAAACGGACTTCTGTCTTGGACTTGTCCAATATCTTGAAGAACTGTTGCTGATACGTCTCAGCGTTCTTCATGATGTCATCATAGGTGAGTTGCGGCCGCGTGGCTGACTGACCGGAGGGATCACCCACCATGGCGGTATAATCACCGACAATCAAAACGATCTTGTGGCCCAGGTCCTGAAACTGTCTGAGTTTGCGGATCCCGACCGTGTGACCCAGGTGAATATCCGGCGAGGTCGGATCGAATCCCTGTTTGACACGAAGCGGCCGGTTCTGCTCTATTGACTCGGCCAGACGCAACTCAAACTCCCCGACCGGCAGCATCTCAACAGTGCCGCGCGAGATCGACTTCAACTGCTTGTCCAGTTCACGCCTGGTTTCCGGTGATAATTCAGCTTCTTCGACCAACTGCTACTCCTTCACGACGTTTGACATCCTGTATCGGCATCTGCCTGCCGTTTGTTGATTTTCATTCGGACCGTAGTCGATACCGGCCTCACGATAGTAAAACAGTCGTATAAAATCAACGTGTTATCAAGACTGTGGTTTTTTGGTTGACTTAAAATGGTAACGAGTGGAACATAGAGATATGGCAAAAGCTGTAAATCAACGTCGGTTCCAGAGTCATCGGCTGCGCAATTCTATTGTTGTCCTCTTGCTGCTGTGCCTCGTATTCGCGACCATCGTCGGCTATCGCACATACCGAGTCTATCAGTCTGAATTGCCGTCGTTTGAACAGTTGCACAATATCGAGCCCAGCCTCAAGACCAAGATTTACGATCGTAACGGCATCCTTCTGAAAGAGTTCTACACCGAGAACCGCGTCCTCACGCCGCTTGCGGAAATGCCGCCGCATCTGATTGATTTGCTGATGGCCTCCGAGGACCACGAGTTCTACGATCACTGGGGTATCAATGTGCGCCGGGTAGCCATGGTAGCAGCGACCAATTTATTGAAACGTCGGCTGGCGGCGGGCGCTTCGACCATCACGCAGCAGTTGGCTCGCATGCTGTTCCTCACGCGCAAGAAAACTTTCGAGCGCAAGATCAAAGAAGCGCTTACGGCTGTCAAACTGGAACGCACCTATTCCAAGGAAGAACTCCTGGAGATGTACCTGAACCAGTACTACTTCAGCCGAGGCGCCTACGGTGTGGCCGCCGCTTCCCACCTGTTTTTCTCCAAGGAACCCAGCGAACTCAATTTCAATGATTGCGCCATTCTTATCGGCACTC
>JAUXBJ010000086.1 GCA_030619425.1 bacterium | reverse complement strand
CGCTCTGATGCTGGCCGCCGCCATGCTCTGCCGTCAGTATCTGGCCTTCGTGTTTCTTGCCGCCATGATTTTCTTCATCATGCAGTGGTGCCACCGCAGGGACACGATGCCACGGTCCATGTTGATGGCGACGGTTCTCTCCAGTCTGCCATTGCTGCTGCTTTTCTGGCTGTGGGGAGATGTTCATCCTGACAACCTCCGCAAACAGTTCTACGTGGCCGAGACCTTTCGCTATCATCCGTCGGCGTTTGTTCTGTACATCAGCCAACTCTTTTGGTACCTCCTGCCGGTTGTGTTGATACGTTGGCGTCGTTTTTACTCTGACTACAGGTTATGGCTCGTGGCCACGGCAGTATCGGTGTGTTACTTTGCATTCCCGGTTACTGTTTCCGCCTCGGCTGTCGAGGCAGGCACCCATACAGTCGGACTTTTGCACAGTTCTCTCGTGGGGCTGGGTGGTGACGCCTGGCTGGTCTCGGCCGTTTTCTACGTCGGATTCCTGTTCGGCTTACCAGTACTGCTGTCGGTGGTAAGAGATACCTATCTCAGATTGAGAGATCGCAGGTTGGACTATGAGTTGTTCCTGGATCTATGCATCCTGTCGTTCCTGCTGCTAATGCCGCTGACGTACCTCACCTGGGAAAAGTACTTCATGCCGCTGGTACCCCTGGCAACGGCGAGATTTCTTCTGCCGCACAATGGCAATCCTCAAAAAATAAGAGCCGAGTGAAATCAGTCACTCGGCTCCGACGAACTCATAGGAGTTTGAAGCTACGCTGGAGCGTCGCCACCGGCCGGTGTCGGGCTCGATTGGGTTTTCGCAGCACCGCCGTCGGTCTTGATACCTTCGACCATGGCGGCCAGCGATGAAATGATCCCGGAAGCTTCTATCGGCATGAAGATTTTGCTGGCTTCGCCCTCGGCCAGTTTCGGCAGCATTTCGAGATACTTGAGCGTGATGAGTTTCTCATCGGGTTTGCCGGCATGGATGGCGTTGAAGACGTTCAGGATGGCCTGGGCTTCACCTTTGGCGACGGTCTCCTGACGATACATCTCCGCGTCCGCTGTCTTGCGCACCGCCTCGGCCTGACCTTCGGCCTCGAGGATCTTCGCCTGTTTGTATCCCTCAGCCTTGGTGATGTCCGCCTGTTTGATCGCTTCGGCATCGAGGATGGTGGCGCGCTTGTCACGCTCGGCCTTCATCTGCCGGCTCATGGCATCGGTGATGTCGCGCGGCGGATCGATCCGCTGCATTTCGACACGGTTAACACGCACACCCCACTTGTCGGTCGCTTCATCGAGAACGTCGCGGAGTTGTGCGTTGACAGTATCACGGGAAGAAAGGCAGGCATCGAGATCCAATTCACCGATGACATTACGCAGGTTGGTCTGGGCCAGCTTGGTCGCGGCTATAATATAGTTGGCGATCTCGTAACGCGACCGCACCGGGTCGGTCACCTGGGCGTAGATGATGGCGTCGACTTCGACATTGACGTTGTCTCTGGTGATGACCAACTGCGGCGGCACATCAAGTACCACCTCACGCATGTCAACCTTGATGACGGTGTCGAAAAACGGTACGATCATATTCAGACCGGGGTCGAGTATCCGCTGGTATTTGCCCAACCGCTCTATCATACCCCGTTCAAAGGGGCGGATAATTCGAATCGACATCGACACCAGGATAAAGGCGAACAACGCCAGCACCCCCAAAGCTACCATAATTGCCGGGTTCATGTCTTACTCCTTTCCTTCGGTCAGTTTCTCCACGTGTACTTTGGTACCGGAGACACTGACGATTCTCACCTTTTCGTTTTCCGCAACGGACTCGTCGGCGCGCGCCAGCCAGATTTCGCCTTCGATCTTGACCTGACCGCCCAGATCCGGATCAATGGCTTTTGTTACCAGCGCCACCTTGTCGATCAGGGCGTCGATATTCGACTTCTGTGGGGACTCTCTGGTGATTTTCCTGGCCAGCGTTCTGGTCAACGGCAGAAGGCCCAGGGTCAGGACGATAAAGATGCCGACCTGCCAGTAATAACCATCAGGGTAAAAGTAACTGTACACGCCGGCTGTTATCGAACCCACCACAAAGCAGGCAAAGACAAACGTCGGCGTCATCAACTCCAGTATCATGAAGACAACAGCCGCCGTCACCCAAACCCAGAACATTGTTGACATCGGCGCTCCTTTCCAGTTTCAAACCTTCAGCAGTATTACCCGGCACAGAGAGCTTTATTCATGCAAATCGGAACCAGTCGCTCAACCGTCCGGGTGAAGGTACAGACGATTTCTTCTATTAATGAGGAAACCTCCACCTTGGTGCCGAGTCAACATAAATGTCGGACAACCAATACCGGGTGCCCCACCCCGCCGGGGCGCGACAGAAGAAGCAGCTTTTGGGATAGCCTCGGCCGGTTAGAGGGAGTCCAGTATTCTACAGGGAACAGCCTATACTCTGGCCTCTAAAGAGATCAGAAATCGGTCCGATACCTTTAATAGATGTCTCAAAATGAAACAACCAAGGCGATATGCCAATGCAGCAGTTTCAAGATGAAGCAGTGATGCGTCCGGAGATCGACCACCGTCGGTCCAACACGGTAATCGGTTCGACTGATGATAGCGAGAAGCATGACAGTCTGCCCTCGCTGGTTCTGGGGTTGCGACTCAGGGGGTATCTTACTCAGGATGAGCGGTCACAGTTGGACCGCCTCGCACCATCTGAGCAAAAGGTTTTTCTGGTTCGCGGCGACCGCGTGCTACACCCTGCGGATGGAACCCCGTTTCCACTGGAGCATGTTGCCGCAACCCCCGGCCAGGATACGGTTGCCCTGTTTTCACATCGATACCATGTCGACCAGGGGGACCACGGGCATGCTTACAAAATCCAGACGGCTGTGCTCAACCCCGGTCAGCCGGATGCGTTTCTGTTCGGCTGGTTCGGCCCGGAACCCGACCCGCTCGAAAGAGGTCCGGACAATCGATTCAGCGATACCGTAGAGCAGTTGCGCCAGGCGTTCACGAACAGTACCGAGTTGACCTCGCGCATGTCAAAGCTGCTCGACGAGCCGGTGCCGACCCTGATTCTCGACCGACGTACAGAGCGTGTATTGATGTGCAATACGGCGGCGGTTGAACTGATGAAGCTGGATCAGACGACCACTATCGGGCATCCGTTCGAGCAGATACGCAGCCATTTGGGCCGACTGCCGGCCGGTCGGCGCATGACCATGCGACACATGGCCTCTGCCACACCTGAGTTAACGATAATCACCCTGGACGAAACGACCATAACGAACCGCGATGATCACCGCTTCTATGCCGACTTTCTGCTTCACCCCGCCCGGCAGAAATTGTCAAGTATTATCACGGCGGCCAAATTGTTACAGACAGACGCATCAGACCTGGGCGCCGAGGAAGTCTCCAGGCTGTCACGGTTGATTGCCGGCGAAGGGCGCTATCTGGATGATCTGGTAAACAAGCAGTTGTTGCTTGTTGAGGGGGTATCCACTGTCACCAGTTCCGGCAGTATGGTCACTCAGCTTGAGTTGGCCGCCGATAGGGTGAGTGCGATCCTGGGTCAGCCCTGCAATACCGAAATTCTGAACAACTGTCCCAACTCTGCTCCCCGCGCCTCACGCCCGAGCTTCGCGCTGCTGACCGAGGCGGTGCTGAGAGGACATCAAGGTGATCCGAACTCACAGCAACCAACGGTTGTGACTATCGAGCCGGATGGTTCCACCACCGGCGTCGTGGTTCGTTTTGAGACGGAGATGTCGGGCACTGCGGCTATCGGCGATGACGTCGATCTCATGCTCGATTACGCGCGTCGGTTGGCGACCCGGCTGGGTTATCGTGAATTCAACAGTAGCTTCATTTCAAACCACCGGATTCGCACCGAAATGATCCTCAACACAGACCAAATTACGGAAGACATATGACACCGTCACCGATCGGTCACAACAGAATCCTGATCGTTGACAATCCGGCTATCGTCGATAGTCTCCAGGCGGCCACTCTGGCCGAGGAGAATATGCCGGTCGAACAAGCCGAATCCGGTGACGAGGCGCTTTCTCGATTGGAAGAAGGTTTCGAGTTGCTCATAGTGCCGGACAACGTCGACGGGATGCCGGTCGCAGATTACCTCCCCAGGGTCCATCGCCGATTTCCAAAGACCGGCGTTATCGTGGTTACGACTCCGGCCAATGTCGATCTGGGTGCGGCCGCGCTTGAGGCCGGCGCGACCGATTATCTGGTGGCTCCGACCACCCCGGCTGCTACTATGGCTGCTGTCCGCCGCGCCCTGAGACTCAGGCAGATGAAAAACGAATTGGTGGTGTTGCGTCAAACGGTATCGATGGCAAATGGTTTCGACAACCTGGTTGGGTTGTCGGAGTCGATGATCAAATTGAAAGAGACTGCTCGTAAGCTGGCGCCGACCGACATATCGGTGCTGATCTGCGGTTCGTCGGGCAGTGGCAAAGAGTTGCTGGCCCGGGTAATGCATCATCATTCGCGGCGCCGCACGGGAGCCTTCGTGGCGGTCGATTTCTCGGCCATACCTGAAGAATCGGTAGCCCGCGTTTTGTTCGGCCACGATGAAGAACGATCAACCGGCGCTGGCTCCACCGAGAGTCTGTTGGAGAAGGCTGACGGCGGCACGCTGTTTTTGGATAATGTCGACCGGGCGCCGATTTCGATTCAGAAGAAGCTGGCGCAGTTCTTGAGAGATCCCACCATCATCACCGGCGTCACACAGGTCAAACGGAAGATAGAAATGCGCGTGATGGCTGCGACCAGTCAGGACCTGACCCCATTGCTCGCCGACGGAAGATGTGACCCCGAACTCTACCGGCTTGTCAGCGAGATGAAACTCCACCTGCCGACTCTCTCGGAGCGACCGGAGGACATTGAACTGCTCATTGATTACTTCCTGCGCCGATGGCAGCAGGAAACAGGCCGTGACCCAGTAACCATAGGCCCAGACGCCATCGAAAAGCTGCTGGCCTACCGTTGGCCGGGCAATGTCCGCGAGCTGGAGAACTGCCTGCGACGGGCGGCCGCTCTGTGTCGGGGCAACATGCTTCAACCGGAGGATATCAGTTTCTTTGGCGTCGCTGCGGACAGGTCGTCAGAGCGCGAGCATCGTATCCTGCGCACCCGACGACCCAGCGGTCGGCTGGACGATAACCAGCGATCCATAATCGCCCGCGCTCTGGAAGATAACGATTGGAATTTCACTCAAACCGCCCAGGAGTTGGGCATCGGGCGAACAACTCTGTGGCGCAAGGTCAAGAAGTACCGGCTCACCAAAGAGCCGTCCGAAATCGACGCATAAAGTACCAAACGAGCATCACTATGATAGACAACAACGACAACCATTGGACGACTGCCACCGGTGTAACCGCCGGTACGGATTCCCGTGGGGGGGCGAGAACGAAACAAGACACGCCGCTCTCGGAAGTCTTCCACGCCCTCACCGACCGACTTCGCAAGGAGTACAATATCGACAAGGGGGTCCTGGTGCTTCGGAACGACGAAGCTCGCCAGTTGGCGGCGGTATCAACCTGGCATCGAGGTATAGCCCGCGATGGGTTGCGGCTCAATCTTCCCGTTGACGCCTCGCTCTTTGAGAAAGTGGCTGAGCAAGGCCATGTTTACACCGAGGACTTCTGCGAGTCGTTCAGCGGCAATTTCTTTGAACGCAAGTTGCTGTTGGACGATGATTCCCGCTCATTCGTCCTGCAACCGCTCAAGAGCGATGGCCGTGTGTTGGGATTGCTTGGATACAGCTCGCGTAAGCCCATGGCATTTGTCACTTTCGAAGAAGGGGCGCTGGACGATATCTGCGATCGGCTGGGGTCGATAATCGAAAAACTGGTTTACCATCAGTAAGTAACGCTCAGTTATTCCCCTGGGCGGCCTGAATCTCCCGTCGAGCGCGATTGTGCTCGGCGTTGGTGCGCGAGGAGCGATGACCGCCTTTATTGTCAGCCACAAAATACAAGTACTCGGTCTCTCGAGGTGACAGCGCCGCCTTTATCGAGGCCAGGCCGGGCGAGTTGATCGGGGTAGGGGGCAAACCCTTTTTGAGATAAGTATTGTAGGGCGTGTCTCGTTCGAGATCTTTTCGATACAGCGGACGGTCCAGTCCACCTAGGCCATAGACAACCGTGGGGTCGGCGTCTAACTTCATATTCGCCCGCAATCGATTGGTGTAGACCGAGGCAACAATTACCCGTTCGGAATCCAGGCCGGTTTCCGCCTCGATGATTGAGGCCAGCCTGATGATTTCATCTCTGGAGAGGTCCATGGGAAGGTGTTCCGGCCAGATGGAATCGGTCATCGAGCGGTGCATCGCCACCATCTCTTCAACAGCATCCTCGGCGCGTGTGCCCCACGGAAAGAAGTATGTCTCGGGGAATAAATATCCCTCGAAGCAGGGCAGTCCCATCTTCGTGAGGAATATCGTATCTTTCATAATCGACATCACCTTCGTCGAGTCATGGTCAAGCTTCTCGGCCAGAATCGCGGCTACCTGCCACAGCGCAGCGCCTTCGGGGACGGTTACCTTAATGCGCACGAAATCAGCTTCGCGAAACTTCTTCAGAACCGACCGACAGGAGTTCTGCCCCGTGAAATCGTAGCGCCCGGGTGTGAGCTTCCGATCTATCCCGAACCAACGAGCAGCGAGTTTCAGAGTGAGACGCGATTCCACTACTCCCGCGACCAGCAACTCATTGGCGACAGACTCAAACGATGCGCCCGACTCAATGATGATCGGCACCACCCGATCACCCAGGTCTACCTGGTGATAATACGAATAACCGGCCCCCGCGACAGTTGCCGCTGCTATCACCAGCAATTCAATCAGATATATCTTGATCCGTTTCATGCTACCAATAACTCTTACCAACAGGTTTACCGCAAACAACACCAATCCAACCAACAGCAGAAAGGCGCTGACCAGAAGATACCAGGGGT
>JAUXBJ010000034.1 GCA_030619425.1 bacterium | reverse complement strand
TGCGGGGCCGGGCAACGTAATCAAATACAAAGGGGTGCCGCCGTTTGAGGAGACCCGGTCCTATGTGGATAAGGTTCTCGACACTCTGGAGGCGGCGCGTGACCGAACCACGTCACAAGGTACTAAAGTGGAAAACCGAAGTGTCGATATAAAAGCTACACACAAACCGTGAGCCATGGGATATGATTGACCGGTTGATTGAAATTATTGGCAGGGAAGCCTCCCTCTTCGAATCCTTTCTCGCATTGTTTGAAGAACAGCAGCGGATGCTGGTTTCAAATGATGCCGATGGTCTCAAGGAAGTCACTGCCCGACTAAGAGAGAAACTGCTTGAGAGCCGGAAGCTCAACCAGCAGCGTGAGGAAATGGTGCGTCAGATCAAAAGGGAAAACCTAATCGAGGGGGATCTCAATGTGACCCGTTTGCTGAAGATCGTTGACGATACTCAGGCCACGCAGTTGGTCCAGTTGCGCGATCTGATCACCACTCTCAACGACAAGATAATGAAGACTCGCAACCAGAATGCGATGCTGCTCAATAAATCACGCGAATATATTTCCAACATGATGGAGATGCTTTCGAAAATGAGTAGTCCAGAGTCAACTTATAGCGCCGCAGGCGCCGCCGACCAGCCGTCATATAATGTGGCGCTGGACAGGAGAGTGTGATGCCGGGACTTTTTCAGAGTCTTGAATTGGGCAAACGTGCTCTCTTGACGCATCAGATGTCTATGCAGACGGTCGGTCATAATATCGCCAACGTCAACACCGCCGGTTACCGCCGACAACGGGTCACGGTAACAACGACCCTGCCGGATGTTCAGACCTATGGTATTCTGGGGACCGGAATCAAGGCGACCGACGTGCGTCACATGCGAGATCTGTTTCTGGGTAATCAGTTTAGGCAGAACAACAAGTCGCTGGGACAGTGGGCCTATAGTTCCAAGACTCTCGACCAGGTGGAAGCCCTGTTTAACGAGCCGGGAGACGCCACCATGGGCACTCTGCTGAACGACTTCTGGGGCGGCTGGTCTGAGTTGTCGACCGAACCCGAGAACGCCAGCTACCGCGAGGCGGTTCTGGAGCAATCCAATTTGCTGGTAAATGGTCTGCATGAGATGGCGCGACAACTGACTGCGCTTCAGGATTCCGTAGATCGCGATCTGGTCAATCTGACCACTGAAGTAAATCGGCTGGCGAAGGAAATCGGCCGCCTCAACCACGATATCAAGCGCAGTGAACTCGGCAGTGTTCAGGCCAATGATCTGCGCGATTACCGGGACGTCCTGATCGATCAGTTGTCCGGGATCATCGATGTCAACACGTCGAAAAACGACGATGGTTCTATGATAGTCTATATCGGCGCGATGGCATTGGTCGACGCCGACAAGGTGCTGTCTATAGATACTGAGATTATCAATGACAAGGGTACCATCAAACATGAGTTGGTTTGGGCCGGCACTAGTTTGTCTTTCAAGAACCTGAACGGTCAGATAAAGGGGCTCCTGGAGTCACGCGACGTCATTATTCCGGACTACCTCGAAAAGCTGGATCAGATTGCGCGAACGCTGGTGGAGGAGGTCAACTCTCTTCATCGTTCCGGATACGGCCTGGACAATTCGACGGGTATCAACTTCTTCGACAGTCGCTTTACGACCGCGACTACCATACGAATCAGCGACGTGGTGCTGAACGACACGGACAAAATCGCCGCCGCCTCACTACAGGATTCCGTCGGTGACAATACTACTGCATTGGCTCTTTATGAGCTCAGAAACCAGCTAATAATGAAGGGCAATTCGATAACCATGAACGACTTCTACAACAGCCTGGTAGGGACGCTGGGTGTTGAGACGCGCGAGGCGCGGTCGTTTACGGACAACTATGAACTGCTTGGCCATCAGATCAACAACGCGCGACAGTCTGTAGAGGGTGTGTCGCTCGACGAGGAAATGGCCAACTTGGTGAAGTTTCAACACGCGTACGACGCTGCAGCGCGAGTGATCACGGCCGTCGACCAGGCGCTGGACACGGTCATTCACGGTATGGGTATCGTCGGACGCTAACCAGGATGCCGTTGACGAGGAACGGTAATGCCACGGAGGGTTGAGTGTTAATACTAACAAGGAAGTTAGGTGAATCGATCACTATCGGCGACGATATCAAAGTCTCGGTTCTGGGGATACACGGACGCCAGGTGAGACTTGGTATCGATGCACCGGCGGAAGTGGTTGTTCATCGCGAGGAAGTCTATGTCAGGATTCAAGCGGAAAACCGACGGGCTTCCAAATCGATCAAAAATGATTTGCTCGGCATGATGAACGCAATCAGAGGGAAGATCAGCGGCAAGGCGTCAGACGAAACCAAGCCGCCCAGGATCGACTACAAATCGGACCATCGACCGCGCCGTCGACCGCGTAAGTCGGACGGTTCAAGTCCGCCCAACGATCGCTGATGTTAATGATGAGAGACTAAGCTATGCGCGTATCCACCAGTATGATGGGCGACCGAGTGGTGTTCAACATGCAACGCTCGTTGCGTCGGTTCTTCGAGATGCAGACCCAGATGTCGACCGGTCGGCGAATCAACAAACCGTCCGACGATCCACTGGGAACGCTGAGGGATCTGGACTACCGTAAAGAGTTGGCCGGGATCGCTCAGTATCGGTCGAACATCGATGCCGGCATGAACTGGCAGGGCACCTACGACAGCGTCTTGTCCGACCTTGGCAACATGCTGTCTACGGCCAAAGAACGCGCCGTCTCCATGTCCAACGATACATATGGGGCCGATGAACGAGAGGCGGTGGCCATCGAGATCGACGATATCATCGATCGATTCTTTCAGAGTGCCAACAGCGATCTGGGCAGTAAGAGCATTTTTGCCGGGTATAAGACCAAGAGTGACGCTCTCATCGCAACCGCCAACGGCGCTGTCTACCGTGGTGATTTCGGGCGAATCGAGTTCGAGATCGAATCATCGTCGCGCTTGCAGGTCAATCTGATTGGGGCTGATGTTTTCCTCAAGGAGCTGACGGTCCTGGGCGCTGATTCCGACCTGAATGCCGGAGTCTCCGGCGCCACTCTCCTCACCGCCCTGCATAACGGCAACGGTATCGATTTGACAGAGGGCGCTACCCCCGGGACGATAACTCTCACCGATCACAACCTGGGTATCACCTCTACCATTGATCTCAGTGCCGCTGTTACCGTGGATGATGTGATCAATACCATCAATGCTCAGTTGACGGCCGACGGTATCACCGACGTGGTAGCCACGATGGGCCAGGGCAACAACATCATGTTCGACACCACCGCCTCCGGCCAGATCAGCAATACAACCTCGCTGGCCGTTCTCAACAGCGGCGCCGGTGTGGACATGGAACCGGGCAAGATAATGGTATCCGACGGGGGTGGCATTAATGTCGAAGTAGATCTATCAGGATCGGCAACGATAGCCGACGTAATTGCGAAATTCAACGCTGCCATGGCGGCAGCGGCGCCGCCGCAGATGGCCAACGTGTCGATCGGCTTGAATGCCGCCAACACCGGGTTTGAGATAACGGACGCCAACGGTGTCCCACTGAACCTCACCATCTCGGAATTAGACACCAACGAAAATACGGCCGCCGATCTGGGTATTCAGGGAGCTATCGATCCGGTTCTCACCGGCAGCGACCTGATGCCTACGGTCAGTTTCGAAATCGCCGAGACCAGCGGCACCACCGCAACCGATCTGGGTGTGCTGGGGGAATTCTTCGCCGATTTCACCGGTGATGACCTCGATCCACAGTTGGTGGCTACGACTAACCTGAGTGACCTCAACAGCGGGAACGGTTTTCCCGGGGGTGAGATTGTCATTCATCAGGGTGACGCCACGCGCACATTGGATCTATCCGATCCGGGTCTGGTGACAGTGCAGGATCTCCTGGATAGGTTCAACAACTGCGGTTTGGATATCACTGCCTCCATCAACGCCGATGGGCGTGGCATACAAGTCAGCAACGACGACCCAACCCGGTCGCTGATTATCGAGGATGTCTCAGATAGTCGTCTGACCAAGGAGATGGGTATCTATGGTTCGGGAGATGTGATAGGAACCCTGATGGTATTGTCCAATGCTCTGCATGATAATGACCGTGAAGGAGTGGCGGATCTTCTGGACAATTTGGATTTCTCGATCAGCCACCTATTGAACGTTCGAGCCAGGACGGGCGCGCGGGCCATGCGGCTGGAGATGACCGCCGCGCGCCTTCGGGATTCGGAGTTGGGCTACACCAATCTTTTGTCAAACGTCGAAGATGCCGACATAAGTAAGCTAATAACGGATCTGGCTACTTTGGAGAACAATTACCAGGCTTCGCTGATGGCTGCGGCCAGGATCATTCAGCCGAGCTTGTTGAACTTCCTGAAGTAAGCCGCCACCAAGGATAGGATATATGATTATCGACAGTCTCAGATTTGGTCAGTTGGAGATTCCCGACGACAAAGTGATCACCATGAAACGCCCCATCCTCGGTTTCGAGCACTTGAGCAGATTCTGTCTGATCGAGCGTGAGGAGATGGCGCCGTTTTTCTGGCTGCACTCTATCGAGGACTCGGCCACAGCCTTCATCGTGATGAATCCGGCGATTTTGCAGAAGGATTACCGCATCGAGGTCAATCCGAAGGAGATCGCAGAGTTGGAGGTCACCAATCTGGAGGCAGTCGAAACCTACGTGGTGGTGACAGTACCTGATGACCCCAGGCAAATGTCTGCGAATCTGCAGGGTCCCATTCTGATCAACAGCGACAACGGGTATGCCAAACAACTGATCCTGGTCAATTCCGATTATAAGGTCAAGCACAGGATTATGGACGAGATCGGTTCACCGGAAGGCTCTACAGTCGAAGAGCCGGAACTGGTTGAGATCTAGATCGGGTCGGCAACTCGAGCAGCGCCGTCGCCCGGCCATGTTGTCCTGATCAAAATGACTGGGATCGCCGGCATAATGTGGCGCTTAACATTGGATCGTTATGCCTAAAGCAAAGAAGAAAAACAAGTCTCGAAACAATAGCGCACGCTGTCGTCGCTCGCACCAGGTGGCGACCACAGCAACCGGCGATCCTCGGCTGGATAGTCTTCTGACGACTGTACGCACTCACCCCGACGACGTCCCAACCCGTCTTGACCTGGCCGAGCACTATTGGCGCAGCGACCAAACCACAAAAATCGCCGAAGCGTTGGAAGGTCTGGAGTCGCAATACCCATTCGCCGATAAGGCGACTCGGGGGAGATACAACGTGCTGGCCGCCTTCGGCCATGCCCATCGCAATCAACCGGTCGAAGCAGAAAAGGCTGCCCGACGTGGTCTTGAAGAATTCCCGAACGCTCTGGATTTTCAGTTTGTGCTCGCCTTCGTGCATCTCTCTTTGCGCGAGTATGACCAGGTCATTGAGGCGGCGCATGCTTTTCTCGAGTCCTGCAAGAAAACGGAGGGCCTTGCCCACGAACCGCCGTTTAGCAGCACGGCCGATAATATCGCCCAAGTCTACAACTTTCTGGGCGCTGCCTACGGCGAGACCAATCGGGTCGAAGAATCTGAAGAATATTACCGACTGTCCATCGAAGCCGATCCGGGCGACCATCGACCCTATCTCAACCTGATAAGGTTGCTTCGCGGTGTCAACCGCTTTGAGGAAGCCCAAGCCGTTACCGAACGCGGTCTGGCCGTATGCCGGCAGGTACAGGAGTTGCGGATGTTCAGCGCCTCGCATCTGAAAAAGGCCACCGTGTCGGCTTGCATGATGGTCAAGAACGAAGAAGAATTATTGCCTGAGGCTCTCGACTCAGTACGCGACTGGGTTGATGAAATCATCGTTGTCGACACCGGCTCCACCGACAAGACTGTCGAAATCGCCGAATCATACGGCGCGAAAATCTTCCACCAGGAATGGGAAGCTGATTTCTCCAAACATCGCAATTACACGGTCGAACTGGCAACCTGCGAATGGGTTTTTGTCATTGATGCCGACGAGCGATTCAACCAGAGCGATGTCCCGCTGTTGATGAAACTGATCAACAGTCCGGAGAACGAGATTATTTCCATCAACGTATTCAACCGTTACAGGGGCAGCAATGATTTGGCAACCGGTTCGAATTCAGTTCGCTTCTGGCGGAAAAGTCTTGATCTACGGTATGAAGGTATAGTACACAACGCCCTGGACATGCCTGATGATTCAGTGATTACTCGGGCTCCGATTAGCCTGGAACACGTCGGCTATGATCTGACGCCGGAGAAGATGGAAGCCAAATTCGACCGGACCATGGCTCTGCTCCAGACGCAACTTGATGAAAATCCCAGGAACGGTAACGCCTGGTTCAATGTAGCCCAATTGCTGCGAGGACAATTAAAGGAGGACTCTCACGAACTTGCAGGCGAAGCCCTTGATGCGGCCAAGCGAGCTGTTGAGTACACAGACCCGGAGGTGATGAGGGAGCGTGGAGCCCATGTGATGGCGCTCAACCATGTGGCCTGGATCGCGAATCTGCAAAGGGATTATCGGACAGCAGAAGAATACGCCACACAAGCCCTTGAACTCAAGCCGGATTACCTTGATCCGCTGATGCTTCTGGGTAATATCCAGAGCTCTCTAAGGAATCACTCCGGGGCGATTGAAGCCTGGCAGAAATACCTTGAAGTACAAGCAGCTTACGATGAGCATCTGGAGACCCTGTCTTTGATCCTCTACCATGCCGACAGTCGGGCAACAGTTTATTATCGTATGGGAATGGCCTGGGAAATCCAGGAGAATATCGAGAAAGCCAGGGAGTGTTACAAGCGGGCGTTAGAACACGCGCCCGGTTATCCCAATGCGGCCTTGCGGCTGGGTCGACTTTACCTCGCAGAGAACAAACTTGCCGAGGCCGAGAACCTCTTCAAGGCTCAACAAGACAGTTCACAACCATCGGCGATGGCGGTGGCCGGATTGGGTAATATCAACGCCCTCAAAGGGAATCTGAAACAGGCGGATGAATACTACCAACTGGCCGTCGAGATGGCTCCGGATGATCTTTCTGTTCTTACCAGCAGCGGCCTGTTCTACTTGGAAAACGGCAATTGTGCGAAGGCAATAGAATATCTGGAAAGAGCTCTGTCAATCGATGAGAACCAGACATCGATAAAAAAACATCTGGCCGAGTTGTACTTTAGCCAGGGGCGCTACGAAGAAGCCGGCCGACTACTGGGTCAGATTATCAAGACCGATGGAGAAGAAGCTGACTTGCTGAACGATTTGGGTAATTGCTTTTTCAAACAGGGGAAATATGAAACAGCCGAAAGTTATTACCGTGAAGCGTCTGAATATCCAGATCCCCCGACTTGTCTGTTTCGTAATCTGGGACTGACCCAGGCACGGTTAAATCGTCCGGTAGAAGCAATTGCGTCATTGGAGAAATATCTCGATCTGGAACCGGGCGAAGCCCAAATTGCCTTTAGCATCGGTGATCTGAAATTGCAAACGGGTGATTACGCGGGTGCTCTGGCGAGTTTTGAGCAAGTGATGCAATCGAATCCTATGGATGTTCTTGCCCTGTTCAAGCTGGCCGAGTGCTACCGCCTTATGGGACATGGGGACTCGGCGGTGTTGGGCTATCAGCGAGTGCTTCAGTTGGAACCGGAATTCACCCCCGCGCGTGAAAAACTGGAGCAGGTGGCAGCCTCGACAACGACTTAGCAGGCTGTTGAAGAACTCGGAACAAGAGGCAGAAAAGCGGTCTCCTTGTGTTGCAAGTCATTCCCGCGCAGGCGGGAATCCATCCTAATCAACGACTTACTGGATGCCCGCCTTCGCGGGCTTTCCAAGAACTACCGGGTAGTGGTGTTCCATTTGCTGTGGGCGGCAGACGTTCTCGTCTGCCCCTTGATTACCGTGGATGCGTCCCTTCAAGCTGGCAGACCGGGAGGTCTGCCGCGCACAATATCATGGGTTTTTGGAAAGCCCCCCTTGCGGGCATAACAAATCCGGTAGATTCCAGGCAGGATGAAGCACTTTTTCAGCAGCCTGTTAGGGTCATGCTCTGCACCAGCTCCGAATACAATCATTTATAATGTTCTTGCATAATTCACCGATAAATTGATAGGAGTGTCAATAAGTAAATAGTGAATGCCGCGGACATATCCTTCGATGGCTTTAGTGCTTTTTGGTGGTCACTGAAAAAAGGGGTGGTAAGACCAAATGAGATACCAGGAGAGAGGGAATTTCAAGAGCCTAAGAAAGCCATATACATTGTTCCAGACGGTCATTCCGGTTTGTGCAACTCTAATACTTGCCTTTTTAGCTATCAGTAGAACATCAAGTGCAAATGAGGATCATAAGACCGCCGGAATAGATACTACGGCTGAATATCGGACTGTCAAAATCGGTGTGCTGGCCAAACGCGGCGTGGAAAGATGTCAGGAACAATGGGGACCGACAGCCGATTACCTAACGGAACAAATCCCCGGATATTCATTTGAAGTCAAGCCGCTTGGCTACGACGAAGTTAGTGCAACTGTTGAAAAAGGGGAAGTAGATTTTCTCCTGGCGAATTCCTCTTTCTATGTGGCACTGGAATACTTGTTCGGGGCAAGCCGAATTGTAACTCTGGATAATCTGGCCTCGGGAAAAGGACATACAGTTTACGGGGGAGTGATTTTCTGCAGAGCCGACCGCAAGGACATGAGACATCTGAAAGATCTTAAAGGCAAAACCTTTATGGCGGTCAAAGAGACTTCATTTGGCGGATGGCTAGCGGCTTGGCAGGAACTGAAAAAACATGGGATTGATCCCCATGAAGACTTTGCCAGTCTGAGTTATGCTGGCACCCATGATGCGGTTGTCTATGCGGTACGGGACGGCAAAGCCGATGCCGGCACCGTTCGAACAGATGTGCTCGAGCGAATGGCAATGGAAAATCGCATCTGTCTGGAGGACTTTTTTGTGTTCTCTCACGGCCTCGTCCATCATTTTGGCTGCGAATTCCCTTTCGTTCACTCTACGGTTACGTACCCGGAATGGCCGTTTGCCAAAGCTAAACACACCTCTGATGCATTAGCAAAAAGAGTCACTGTCGCTTTACTTGAGATGTCTTCCGATAATCCCGCCGCTATTGCAGCAAGATGTGCCGGCTGGACAGTTCCTCTCAATTATCAACCTGTTCATGATTGCCTCAAAGAGCTCCGAGTCGGACCTTACACGGACTACGGCAAAGTAACAGCAGAAGATGTCGTTAGGGAGTTTTGGCTGTGGATCGCAGGGATAATCGTTGTAGTGTCCATAG
>JAUXBJ010000272.1 GCA_030619425.1 bacterium | reverse complement strand
GCCAGAATCTTGACCGTAGATTGTTGGTAGGTGCGTCCGTTGAACTCAAAGGCGAAGTGTCGCCGATTGAGTCCCAGCGACCGCACACCCGCAGTCTTATATCCCGATGTGGTGTCCTCGTCGGCTCGTTTCTTCCTCAGGATATTTGCTACCAATCGGCCTGCTATGTAGAGCAGTACCAGCCCGGCAAACGGCTTGAAGGTGGCCGGGTCGGGCATCAGTCTAATGCGCACGATTGCCCCCAGCACAATCCCGGGCAGGATTCCGAGAAGAATGGCCCACACCAGCGACCAGATCACCCGTTGTTCACGCACGTAGCGATACACGCCGCTGGGTATAGCCACGATGTTGTACAGCATATTGGTCGAACTGACCACGGGGCCGGTAATGCCTAACAGGCTGACCTGGATCGGCAACAACAAGAAGGCGCCGCTCACGCCGGCCATCGATGACAGTCCGGCTACGACAAACGCGATCAACGGTGGCAGCCACCATTGAATCTCGATGCCGCTGATGGGAAATTCAGTCATCCGACGTCGGCTCCGGGGCAAAAACATTGCTTCAGTTCATGAGTATATTACCGTATTTTATGCCAGGAGAAAAAGGATTCTTGCTTAGGAGATCGCCTCGATGGCAACAAAACGGCAATCGTCGGCATTTGAGAAGTATGCTCACGAATACGATCTTATTACCAACGCGGTCCAGCGTGAAAAGTATCACCAGAAGGAAGTCGATGCTCTGATTGCTCGGTTTCATCCGAGGTCCATTCTGGATGCCGGTTGCGCCTCGGGGTTGACAGCGATGCTCTTCGCCCGTAGCGGCGTCGCTGCCGTCGGTCTGGACCGTTCGCATCGGATGATCAAAGTCGCGCGAGAGAAGTTCAAGAACGTTGATTTGCCTCTTGAGTTTCGTTGGGGCGACTTTGAGCGGCTTCCGAAAAAGCTTCATGAGAAATTCGACCTGGTGGTTTGTCTGGCCAATAGCATCTCCGGGGTGAACACACTCACCGGACTCAAGCGAAGCCTCAAGAATTTTCGCGCCGTCCTGAAACCGGGAGGACACCTGGTGCTGCAGATGTTGAACTACGCCGCCGTCAAAGAGGATACTCTTTTCCCGATCAAGGTGACTGAGAATAACGGGATTGTCTATGAACGTTTCTCTGAGCGTCGGGGCAGGCGGATTTATGTATATGTAATCCGTCTCGATCTCAACCAGAAACCGCCGGGCTACGAGATATTCCGGCATGAGTCTGACAACTATAATGTGGACGTCGTGAGCCGAGGGGTGGCTCAAGCCGGCTTCGCCGGGATTCACAAGTTTGGTGACCTTTACCTGAAGAAACGATTTGGACGGTCGTCGCGCGACCTGGTGATCATCGGGCAACGGCCAGGTCGTTGAGTTCTGGCTCAAGTTACCGATAATTGATATATTGAATAAACATCGTTAGTCGTGGGGTACCATGTTCGGTCTAATAAGTGCGCTGGAAGAAGAACTACTGCTATTCAAGGAAAACCACCGCGTGGATCAGGTTGTCAGACATGCCGGCCTTGATTTTCACCTGGGCGAGTTGGATGATCAGAAAGTGATCCTGCTTCGCTGTGGCGTGGGGAAAGTCAACGCCGCCATGGCTACACAATTGATGATTGACCGCTTCGGAGTGGAAGCTGTGGTTTTCACCGGTCTGGCCGGCAGTCTGGTGCCGCATCTCAAACGCGGCGACCTGGTGGTCTCGAATTTCGTGGTGCAGCACGACATTGACCTTACCGCCTTCGGACGACGCCACGGCGAAATACCCGATGTCACCCGACTGATCGAGGCTGACCCGAAATTGGTAAAGGCTGTCACCGATGCCTATGATCGTATCTGCGAGGTCGATACAGCGGCGGGACAGATGGTGGTTGGCACCATAGCTACTGGTGATTCGTTCATCTCGGATCCGCAAAGGATACGCTGGTTGCAGCGAGAGTTCGGTGCTGTTGCCGCAGAGATGGAAGGTGGCGCGGTCGGTCAGGTCTGTCAGATGAACCGAGTGCCCTTCGTGATTATCAGGGTGATCTCAGATGGGGCCGGAGATGGCGCCGCCGCCGAATTTATCTGCTTTCTGGAGGAAGCATCAAAGATAACGTTCAGGATAACCAGCGAGTTATTAACCGAGATGAGCCCATCCGCTGCAACCACCGGATAATCCCTCGACCGGTTTCCGCTTTTTTTGAGTTGACACCGTGGGACCGATCGGTAATTTCACCGCTACCATGAGAGTAACTCTGTTCCTAATCGCTATCCTTGTCTGTCTCGGCGGGCCTCTTCAGGCGCAACGAGCGGTGCAGGGTGAAAAAACTCTTCAAAGTTTCCGTCCCGACGGCGAGTTGCGGATGTGGACATTCGTGGTCAAGGATTCCACAATCGGCCGGCTGTTTTCAACAGTGAAGGGACGGACCAGTATCAACGGCGTCGAGGCATATATAATCGAACAGCGGCTGGGATTGGACTACACGAGGTCTGGCTCCGACGTAACAATCGATGTCGAGGGCAGACAGTTCGTGGCCGCCGACGGTACCTATCTCGGCAGCGACTTGCGAATTAAAACCGGAGATCAGACGTCGCGCCTGGAACTGAAACGCGATGGTGACACTCTGCGCGGTTACGTCGAGCAGGGCGGGCGGGAGACAGACCGGCAATACCATTTCAGCGCCGACGGTTTTGCTGCCGATATCCACCTTCTGGACATGCACGAACTGTTCTTGGCCATGCGTGATTTCAAAGTGGGGGATACTATCGGCGATACAATGTTTGTGCCGCAGATCATGCAAAAGCAGTATGTCGAAGCGACCGTCAATATGTTCGTTAACAAGCAGGTGTACAAGGGTACGTTCGACTCCACTTTCGTGATAGTCTATTCGCAGCCGCAACACCAGGCCTTTTATTTTACACCGGACAAACGTCTGGTTAAGGTGGAGATCCCCGGTCAGCAGTTGAAGGCTTATCTCGATATCGTGCGTGTATTCGATGTCGGCGCCCCTGAAGAAACCGGTCATGCCCTCGGGGGTTTCGTCGCACGCCTGCCTGTGTTCACGGCCTACCTGATCCTGGGACTATTCTCGCTTGTGTTCTTCGCAGGCCGCGCCTACCGTCGACCGGTCACCTGGTTGGCCTTTCTCGCCGGTGGGGTTGTATACTTGCCGGTCATCGTGACTCAGATGCCACTGCAGATGTACCTCGTCGAACATCTGCTCATTCCCGGCATTGCCGCAGGAGATTCGCCCTATTTCTGGGGTATCTTCCCGGCTCTGACCGCCGGAGTCATCCATCAGATTCTCAAAGTTGCTGTGATACTGCTGTTTGGAATTATGGCAAAACTACGCACTGATCGCCTGGTGATCATCGGCGCGGTCTGTGGCGGCGCGTTCGGCATAGTCGAAGGCTGCCACCTCGCCATGCTGGCCATGAACGTCGAACTATTTTCATGGCATCTTCTGGAGCGCGGTTTCATGATTCTGTTCCACACTACTTCCGGCGCCCTCATCGGTTACGCTCTGGCGTCCGGGTTTGCCTCCCGCCGTTTTGTGCTAATCTTGTCCGCCATGATTGTGTTCGACGCCTTCCTGCGCTACCTGCCGGTCTTCGTGCATCAAAACGTGATCAATGTCCAGATGATGTATTTCGTGATTCCGATCGTGGTTGTGGCGCTGACGTTCTTTGCGCTGTGGCGGTTTCGGCGAGCGTTGTGATTCTTCGTGGGTCGAAACCCCTGCGGTTTCGACTAATGCTCTTCTCTGTCATTCCCGCGCAGGCGGGAATCCATCCTTTACACAAGCTGGTCATATAGATCGTCCCACTTAGGGTTTCTATCCTCAATCATCCTGGTCTTCCAAGCCCTCCGCCACTTTTTGATACGCTTCTCTCGTGTGATTGCCTCGCGAATGTCGTCATGCACTTCATAGTAAACAAGACGATGGACCTTGTAAGTCTTGGTGAAACCCTCGACGAGCCCTGTCCTGTGCTGGTAGATTCGTCCGATCAAATCACTGGTGACTCCAGTGTATAGCGTCCCGTTGCGCTGGCTCGCCAATATGTAAACGTAGTACTGTGACATTCATCGGATGGACCCCCGCCTGCGCGGGGGTGACAGATCAGAGGTACCCACTAAGTCTACAAGCTCTCGAGAGCCGCCACGACATGACGGTAGATGCTCGTTCGTCCGTGACATGTGATCTTCCTC
>JAUXBJ010000094.1 GCA_030619425.1 bacterium | reverse complement strand
GTCATTGCGAGCGACCGAAGACACTCGTGTCGTAGGGAGCGCGGCAATCTCTCTTTTGCTGTCAACCAACGAATTGAGATTGCCACAGCCACGCGAAACGCATGGCTTCGCAATGACGACAAACACGACTCTTTCAACAAGCTCCTATCTCCTGTCCACTACGTTATCTGCTCTCGACATGTATTGCAATATGCAATCATCACATTTCAATATAGTATAGTCGATCGGTTTGTCAAGTAAAAGTCGCATTTTTAATCGCTTGTGGCACAACCGGTTATGTCATAATGTCGAAATGTGGCAAGGGTCTTGCTATGGCTTTGCGACAGAAGCAAGATGAATGACGGCACAAGGTGAGTCTCTGATGACTATGAACTACTACAACTTGGTATCACAATGACTACCGGACTGAGCCACATAATGGGTACCGGCAAGACGTTGCGCTGGCGGATTGTGGCGGTGCTTCTGGTGGCGGCTTTGATGCCGTTGTTCCTGGCAGGGTTCGGTTCCTGGGTCGTTTTCGGCGAATTGTTGGAACAGAAGTCGTTAGAGGTTATGCGAAACCTTGTTCATAGCCATGGGAAGGCTATCGAGGCCAATCTTGAGGAGCGGGTTCATTTGCTCCAATTGGCTGCAGAGTCAAGTTCGCTGACAGAGATCAGTGACCCACAGCGATTGCGCCAACTGTTGGCTGATCTGAACAGTTCCAGCAACAAGGGGTTTGTCGATCTGGGCGTTTTCAACTTCGAGGGTGACCATGTAGGATACGTGGGACCGTATGAGCTTCGCGGTCTGAGTTACCGTGAGGCGGACTGGTTCAAGGAAGTGATGGTCTCGGGCGCGTACGTCAGCGATGTTTTTCTCGGGTACCGGCAGGTACCGCACTGTATCGTGGCGGTGAAGAAGGTAGCCGCCGATAGTGAGCCGTGGATTCTCAGAGCCACTATCAATAGCGATCAGTTTGAAAGGCTGGTGCAGACGAGTGAACTTGGGCCGGGCAGCGATGTCTATATTCTGAATCGCCAGGGGGTTTATCAAACCACACCTCGTGGCGGATCGCTCCTTGACCGAGCGCTCGGTCCCCTGACTGACGTCCACCGCGGAGTAAGAGAAGAACGGGTGGATATCGACGGATCGGAAGGGATCAAAGCAACTACCTGGATCAATGACAATCGCTGGTTGCTGGTGGCTCAACAGGATCTGGCATTTGTTCAGGCGACCGTCGACCAGGCGATAGCTGACTGGACGTTGGTGGTTGCTGTAGCCATTGCGCTTCTCATCGTAGCCACGTTTTTCGCGACTTGGCACCTTACCGGACAAATCAATAAAGCCCATGCTGAGCGCGAAGAGATGTCGAGGGCGTTTATCCGGTCGGCCAAGCTGGCCTCGGTTGGTGAACTGGCCACCGGCCTGGCGCACGAGATCAACAACCCACTGGCCATCATGAGTGCCGAGCAGACCAACATTGCCGACCTGCTGCCGGAATCCGGCTCCGACTCACCGACGCGTGAACAGATTCAGGAATCACTCCGGCGATGTAAGACACAGATCCAGCGCTGTGCAGGTATCACCGGTAAGATGCTTCAGTTCGGTCGTAAGCGCGAGTCTCAGGTGAAGCCTACCGATATCGTTCCGCGTCTTTCCGAGATCATTCGCCTTCTGGAGCGTCGCGCCAAAGTGCGAAACATAGAAATTGTGGCTGAAATAGAGGAGAACCTTCCCCGCGCCATGGTCGATCCGGTGGAACTTGAACAGGTGATGGTGAACCTGATCAATAATTCCATCGATGCCATGCCGAATGGGGGAACGGTCACCGTCCGGGCTGCTCAGGAAGAGGGCCGACTGCATCTCCAGGTAGCAGACGACGGTACGGGCATTCCGCAAGAAGACCTTGAGCGTGTTTTCGAACCGTTTTATACGACTAAGCCGGTTGGCCAGGGAACGGGGCTGGGGCTGTCGGTCTGTTATGGTATCGTGCAGTCATGGGGTGGCGGCATGAGAGCCGAGAGCGAACAAGGAAACGGCACAGCCATGCATATCATGCTTCGGCTGGAGCCACCCGGGCAAGAGTAGGAGATTTCTAATGAATGAAAACAACAAGAAAAATAGAGTCCTGCTCGTTGATGATGAAGAGGATTTCCTGACCGCCTCATCCCAGGCGTTGCAGCGAAGAGGTCTGGAGGTCGATGTTGCCCCCAATGGTGTAACAGCATTGGAGATGGCGGATGAACAGCAGTACGATGTCATCGTGCTGGATGTCAAGATGCCTGATATCGACGGCATCGAAGTGTTCAGGATCATTCGCCGGAAATATCCCAACCTGCCGGTAATTCTCCTGACCGGTCACTCATCCATCGATGATGCCTTTCAGACGTCAAAAGACGGTATCGCCGACTACCTGTCAAAACCGATCGACATGGACGACATGGCAGCACGTATTGGCGAAGTGGTCCTCAAATTCAAACAAAGGGAAAGCGAGGATCATGAACCGCCGCCGCCGGATTCCTCCGTCCCCGTGCGGGTGATACTCATTGATGATGAAGTCAGGTTCCTGGACTCGATGAAGCGTGTGCTTGAACGCCGCAATTTGGATGTGGATACAGCCGAAAGCGGCGAACAGGGTCTGACGCTCCTGAAGGAGAAGCTGGTTGACGTAGTTGTTCTGGATATCAAGATGCCGGGCCTGGGCGGTCTTGAGGTGCTGAGGCGGATAAAGACATACTACCCCAGTGTCCAGGTGATAATGCTCACAGGGCACCCGTCATACGTCACAGCCATGGAAGCAATCAAGCAGGGCGCTCATGAATATCTGGAGAAACCACCGGATATAGAGAAACTGGCGACGACGATTCGTCGGCTGTTCGAGCATCGGCAGAGCCAGATCGAACAGCAACAGGCGGAACTTGTTAAGGATATCCGCAGGAGGTATCCGGACTGACATGACGAAATCAGTCGGAGGAGAGTGACTCACATGGTAGAAGTGATACTGAATGACAGACCTTATCAGGTAGACTCCGAAGGCTTCCTGCTGAACAGCGACGAGTGGGACGAGAACTTCGTCGAGGCGATGGCCCCCAAAATGGGTATCTCTGACGGTCTCACCACTAAGCACTGGGAGGTCATCCGCTTCATTCGCAAGACATACGAGGAACTCGGCAGGTGTCCGTTAGTCTATCAGACCTGTAAATTAAATGGCCTTCGATTGACAGAATGGAAGAATCTCTTCCCCACTGGTTACTTGCGGGGAGCTTGCAAACTGGCGGGCATCACATACAAGGAGAGCTACCTGAAATACGCCTGGGTTGAGCACGGGCTAGTTGATGTCGCCGCCACATCACCGGAAAAAACCTATGAGATCGACTCCAACGGCTTCCTGGTACAAGCGCACAATTGGAGCCGGCAGTTTGCCATTTGTAAGGCCTCGGAAATGAAAGTGCCCGGCGGTCTGTCGGAGAGACATTGGCAGATAATCGACTTCCTGCGGAGCTACTACCAGGAGCATCGCGAAGTCCCGACCGTATTTGAAACCTGCGAACAAAACGGTTTGGAACTGGACGAATTGGAGAGGCTGTTTCCTGATGGGTACCACCGGGGAGCGGTCAAGATCGCAGGATTGAGAGTCAGGTAGATAACCATGACCACCACGCATCAGGTGCAAAGTCATCAAGCCCGGGACAACCCTGGTGCCGTTCATCGGCCTGGCCACGGCCTGTGCCTCATCATTTGCCTATCTGCTGGTAATTGGGACGTCCCCAAATGCCATAGTTCACTCAAGCGGCTATCTTTCAGCGAAAGACTTTCTGCGCGTGGGAATAATCTGCGTCGTTTTAGCTTTCGCGGTTCTGATGTTGCTCAGTATGTTCTACTGGCCGTTGCTCGGTTTTGGTGACCTGCCGTCCATGGGATAGGTATTGGAAAAGGAGAAACTAATGGATATGGAACATACCACGCTCAACCTGCTCTTAGTGGATGATGAAGATGACTTCCGACAGGCCACAGCGACAGCGCTGGGCAGACGAGGATTTACCGTAACTGATGTCGCCGACGGATCAGAAGCTCTGACAGCAATCAACTTTGAGCGGCCGGACGTGGTCATTTTAGACCTCAAAATGCCGGGAATGGGTGGCATCGAAACACTGCAAGAGATCAGGGAGATCGACGCTACCCTCCCGGTAATCATCCTTACCGGGCACGGCGATTTCGATGCCGCCATGGCAGGCATCAAGCTGGACATCGTCGACTTTCTGCAAAAGCCGATCGACATGGAGCAGCTTGCCAAACGCATCCGTACGCTGTTGGATCGAGACATCGACAAACCGATGCGGGAGCGGACCATTACCGAACTGATGGTGCCCCCATCACGCTATCCCCGACTCTATGTAGATCAACCCGTCTCTGATGCTATTGCCGCGCTGCGGGAGGCGTTCTACCAGCCGGTGGTGGAGGGCGTGCAGGCCGGTCAGGTTCGCTCGGCCCTGGTTTACGACCGTAGCGACAAGTTCGTGGGGTTGGTCCGTTTCGTTGACATGCTTAAGCTGGTGCTGCCGCCATTCCTCGAAGACTCTCCATACACAACTTTCTTTACCGGCATGTTTATGGCCCAATGCAAGGTAATCGGCAAGCGAAATATCCACGAGTTGATGGATAAACTCGTGTCTGTAGAGATACATGACCCCATCATGAAGGCGATACATCTCATGGTCCACCACCACGTGATCAACCTGCCGGTGATGGATGATGAAGAACTGGTGGGGATCTTACGGGAACGAGATATTATTCTTGAGATAGCCGGAGGTATGGAGTTCTGATGACCATGATTTCATCATACGCTTGCAGTTTCAAATAGCTTTTTGAGGATGAATACCATTATGCTGTATGTACCAGGTCGCCACAATACGAGGAGTGATCCACCATGACCGAGATAACGTTCCCGGACAAGGATGTTGTCGTACTGGAGAGAAAGGACTTTCAGAGTCTTCTTGATGCGCTATCGGAAAGTGGGTACGAACTGCTGGGTCCAACTGTCAGGGACAGCGCTATCGTCTACGAGAGGATTCATGCTGTGGATGAGTTTCCTGTCGGCTGGGTTGACGTCTGTGAGCCCGGCAAATACCGATTGGTGAAAGACAAGAAGAAGACACTTTTTGGTTACACTATCGGTTCGCAGTCCTGGAGAAGGTTCCTTCATCCACCGACAAACAAGCTCTGGGAGGCCTCTCGGGACGGCAACGGTTTCAAGGTCATTCAACCGGAGCCCGACCAGATCAAGCGCGCCCTGATCGGTGTTCGCTCATGCGAACTTGCCGCCCTGGCCATCCATGACAAGGTATTCAGCCAGGGTCAGTATATCGACAACTCATATCAGGAGCGACGGCGGAACGTCTTCGTGGTGGCGGTCAATTGTGTGCGTCCCGGCGGCACCTGCTTCTGCGCTTCCATGAAGACAGGACCCAAAGCGACCTCCGGTTTCGACCTGGCCCTGACTGAGATGTATGTCTCAAACCGGCACTATTTCATTGTGGAGCCTGGTTCAAAAGCGGGAAAAAAGATCGTTCACAAACTCCCGGTAAAACAGCCGAAGGAATCGGAGATAAAGGCAGCGCAAAAGGAACTCAACCGGGCTGCCGCCGGCATGACTCGCACTATTGACTCCGAACATATCGGAAAACTGCTGAACGAGAAATTCGACGACCCTCATTGGGAGGCGATAGCCGAGCGATGTCTGGCCTGCGGCAACTGTACTATGGTTTGCCCGACCTGCTTCTGCACCAACATGCAGGACAGTACTGATCTCACCGGGCAGCACGCTGAAAGGCAACGGAAGTGGGATTCCTGTTTCACTGTGGATTATTCCTACATCCACGGCGGCAGCATACGCAATAGTGTCACTTCACGCTATCGGCAGTGGATGATGCACAAGTTAGTATACTGGCAAGAGCAGTTCGGGATGTCAGGATGTGTCGGATGTGGGCGTTGCATCACCTGGTGTCCGGTCGGTATCGATATCACGGAAGAAGCACGGCAACTAACGGTGACGGAATAAAAGCATGGCTTCGGCCATAGAACGAGGATAACCATTATGAGAGATTCGGAGCAGACTCTCAGAGAGCATCCATTCCTTGAAGGTCTGGATGCAGAGCACGTTAAACTGCTGGTCGGCTGCGCTTCGAACGTAGTTTTCAAGGAAGGTGATTTCGTTTTCCGAGAGGGTGAGGAAGCCGACGCCTTTTATTTCATCCGGCACGGTCGGGTTCTCATCGAGACGCATGTTCCCCAGAAAGGACCGATCATCATTCGCTCAAGGGAAGCCGGGGAAATCCTGGGTTGGTCGTGGCTGGTGCCGCCATACCGCTGGCACTTTGATGCCCGCGCGGTGGAATTAACCCGGGCCATTGCCCTTGACGGCAAATGCCTTCGCGAGAAATGCGAACAAGATCATGATCTCGGCTATGAAGTCATGAGACGGTTCGTGGTAATCATTGCCCAGCAGCTGGAAGCAACCAGACTACAATTACTGGATGTGTATGGGAACTCAGCAGACAAGTAAACGCTCAGGCGCCGGGACTCAGCCCGATCCCATGTTAGTGAGGCCGCTGCAGATTCAGCGCATAATCAAGGAACTGGGGGATACGTTCTCACTAATACTACAACCACCGGATGGCGAGACCGACTTTTCATTTCAACCCGGACAGTTCAATATGCTCTATGTGTACGGCGTGGGTGAAGTGCCGATTTCGATTAGCGGTGACCCGGCCAGAAGAGAAATACTGGTACATACCACCCGTGAGGTGGGAACGGTTACAAGAGCTATGAGAAAGCTCAAAGTAGGTGATAGTCTGGGAGTTCGCGGACCCTACGGAAAAGGCTGGCCGGTGGAGCAGGCTATC
>JAUXBJ010000351.1 GCA_030619425.1 bacterium | reverse complement strand
TGGGTCTGACTCATACCGAAGTTTCCCCGATTCTCGGCAGCCTGCTGTTCGGCATGGCCATTTTCGGGGCGGCGTTCTGTCTGGCATGGGCGGCCGAAGCGGCGCAGATTGACATCTCGGAGTCACTGGCCGTGGCTATTCTGGCGCTGCTGGCGGTGTTGCCGGAGTACGCAGTCGACTTTGTTTTCACCTGGAAAGCAGCCCACGATCCCGCTCAGGCGCACTATGCTATTGCCAACATGACCGGCGCCAATCGGCTGCTGGTTGGCCTGGGGTGGCCGGTGGTTTTGTTTCTGTACGTCTGGGTTAAACGCCGCAAAAAGATCATCATGGACTCCTCACAGCGGGTGGAGATCTTCTATCTTGCTATGGCCACGATCTACTCGTTCACCATCCCCCTGAAAGGCAGCCTTAATCTGATCGACACAGTGATTCTGGTCACGATTTTCGCTCTCTACACACGACGAATAGCCAAGATGGAAACGATCGAACCGGAGATGGTCGGCCCGGTCAAAATCATCGCAAATATGACTACCCGACCACGTAGAACGATAACAGTATTATTCTTTGGCTGGGCGGGAGCGGTGATTTTCTTTTCCGCCGAGCCGTTCGCGCACTCGTTGGTCAGCATGGGAACGACTCTCGGAATCGATGAATTCTACCTGGTGCAGTGGTTGGCGCCCCTGGCGTCCGAGGCGCCGGAATTCATCGTGGCGGCCACCTGGGCGCTTCGGGGTGCGGCCGGGTCAGCCCTGAAGGCGCTGATATCGTCGAAGGTGAACCAGTGGACTTTGCTGGTAGGCACCATTCCCCTGGTGTTCTCGATTTCAAGTGGCGCCGTGCGACCGTTTATGCTCGATGAATTACAGAATCACGAACTGCTGCTCACGGCGGCTCAGTCGCTCTTCGGTCTGGCTGTTTTGGTGAACTTGAGATTCAATCGGTCCGAGGGTGTCTTGTTGGCTGTACTTTTCTTTGCCCAGCTTATCTTTGCGGAAATCCGGATGGAAGTTATGGTGCTCTATCTGCTGTTGGCCGCCGTATACCTCATCATGCAACGGCGCTGTCTCATACCGGCCATGCGCACCGGCCTGGGCTTTAAGGAACGCTGAGACTACTTCTTCTTTTCCCTGAAACCGATCCGTGGGAACGGGTTCACCGTCGAACTGGCTATATTGGTCAAGTGGGCATTGATTCGCTTGAGGTAGCGCGCGTACATGCACACCGTCACGGCATCCGAAGTCGACAGACTTTTGTCTCCGTCCTGCGTCAGGTCCTTGACGACCGACTCGGCCTTTTTGGCTGTCTCCTCCTCAATCTGCATTACTTCGTGAGCTGCCTTCTTATCCTGGGTTCTGAGGATATGAATGACCTTGGTGAAGACCTCTTTGTTAACGGCTTCGAGCTCCTGCAGTGTCTGCTCGTACTTACCACCGTGTAAACGCTTCGGATGCATTTTAGCCAGATCAACCATATTCTTGGTGTAGTCACCGATCCGTTCGACGTCGATCACTATGGATATCAAGGCCAGACCGGGCGCCAGATTCTGGGTGCCGGCGATAGTCAGGTGAGTCATAACCTGGCGGCGCACTTCGCGCTCGTACTTGTTGATCTTGCGGTCGGTCTTGCGTACGTCGAAAGGGAGTTCGTCGGTGTGGGATTCACGAAGGGTCTTGCGCGCCGCATCGAACATTTCGTAATCGAACTCAACCATCGTGAGGGTGGTCTTGAAGGCGGAGTCCAGCAGGTTCTCCGAACCGAACAGTTCTTTGAACTTCTCAAACATATATCTACTCCATAAAATAGATTATCAATCCCGGTATCACAAAGAACACTACAAATATATACGCTATCGGCACCAGTTTGGATTTGGCCGTCAACTTGCCCAGTTGAGTGGCCAGGAATATGGGCACACTTTTGAGCGGCCAGAAAATCGCGATGCCGTATACGTTGAACATTAGATGAGCAAAGGCAACGGCGACGGCGTCGGTCGATCCGGTGACGAATGAAGCCAGGAAAGCGGTGATGGTAGTCCCGACATTGGCTCCCAGCAGGTACGGGTAAATTTGAACGGCTGTCAGGACACCTGCGCCAAGGAGTGGCACAACGATGGAGGTTGTGATTGAGGACGATTGTACCATGGTTGTAATCGCTATACCCAGGATGAATCCAAGTGCCGGGGTGCGGAAGATGTAACGTTGGAAAAACTTCTCGACACGGGCCAGGACCATGGATTTCAAGACCTTTACGATATAGCGTAGCGCGATGAACAGAAAAAGCAGGGCTACAACTACGCCAATCCAGCCATTGTCACCGGTGATATGCAGGATCATTTCGGCCACGGGTTTGGTCGCGGTGGCCATTGGTGACGAAAACTCCAGACCGCCGAAGCCCGAGAACAGTGATTCCAGGAAGCGCGCGGCTTTTTCGATGATATGAAAGTAGATTTCCAACGGCAGCAGTACTACTACTGCGCAGACGTTGAATAGATCGTGCAGCATGGCGCCGGTGAAAGCTCGTTGGAATTCGGCACGTCTGGAGATATGGCCGATGGAGACTATAGTATTGGTGATCGAGGTTCCGATGTTGGCCCCCATGACCATTGGAATGGCTGCCTGGAATGGAAGAACACCTGAGGCCACCAATCCCACAACGATTGAGGTGGTGGTAGATGACGACTGAATAATCGCAGTGGTCAGAACCCCAATAACCAGGCCGACAATCGGATTGGCCGTGACTTGAAAGATACCTTCGGCGAACTCCTCACCGAAAAGCTTGAATGATGCTCCCAGAAGAGTGATGGAAAGAATGAAAAGATAAATCAGCCCGGCTATGGCCAGGAACTTCAGCATCACCAGATCCCGGGGCTCGAATCTTAAGCGATACAGTCGGCCGGAATCGGCGTCAGCCATATCGATGTACTGCCACAGTGATTTCTCGTCCCATAATTGGCGGGAATATATCCGCCGCCGATTGTGTGTCAAGCAGAATGCTGCTCTTTTCGACAGAATCCCGGCAGATGTGGACATCAGTCGGGCACAGCTGATTGCAACTGGCGATGGGTGGCACGGTCAAACTCGTTTGGCCGTGTCCGTCAGGATAAACCATCCTTCAAGTCATCTGGCCCGTATATAGGGCTTGTTGAAAAAGCTGATTTTCTCGTCATTGCGAGCGATCCAAAGCATTTATGCCGCAGGGATCGCGGCCATCTCTTACGCCAAGTCTACCAACGAATTGAGATCGCCACGGTCGTCCACCTTTGGCGGACTCCCTCGCGATGACGGATGGGTGGCCCGAACGTTCGGGCTTGTTGAAAAACCCCGAAAGCCGTCATTGCGAGGAGCGAAGACACTTGTGTCGTAGCGACGCGGCAATCTCAATTCGTTGGGCGACATGTAGTATGAGATTGCCGCGCTCCCTACGGTCGCTCGCAATGAC
>JAUXBJ010000056.1 GCA_030619425.1 bacterium | reverse complement strand
GCTTTGGACGCGTGTTGCTACCCTCGGCACCAGCGAATGGATTAACTCCGTGGCCTGGTCAGGGACATCTTTCGTGGCCGTCGGTGAAAGCGGCATTGTAGTGACTGCGCAAGGCGATCAGTCTCCCGAATGGTCGGTCACTCATCTGGCGTCACCGCAGGAACTCAGGAGCATATTCTGGAACGATTCGATCTTCATCGCGGTCGGAGACTCGGGCACGATCGTGACCTCGCCGGACGGCGTCACATGGACCCAGCAACTCTGGGATGTTGAGTTCGAAAACCAACTTAAACAACTCAATGCCGTGGGCTCTTCCGGATCTCTCTATGTTGCGGTCGGCATTGACTTGACAATCATTTCGTCAGGGGATGCTACAGAGTGGATCGGTCGCGGGCAGGGGGCCAGCGGCTCGCTGGAGGGAGTGACCTGGACGGGCACTCGTTTTGTCGCTGTGGGTTTGGATAATATCATCGTTACCTCGCCTTAACCGAAGATATCAGCGAAGAACAGGCTGCGCCTGTGTCAGGAGCACCCTTCGACTCCGCTCAGGGCAGGCTCGCTCCTGACCTACTGGACGTACCGAGCGTCTCCAGGCACGCCCGCGGAGTGAAAGTCAGGCTCACTGCTACGGACAGTCGGGCGGAACCGGGCCGTTGTTGAACATGTAGTCAACCAGGTAAACGAGATCACTGATTTCAATAGTCGGGTTGCCGTCACCATCGATGTCGGCCTCGATGAAACACGGCGGTTCCGGTCCTTCGGCAAACATGTAATCGACCAGGTAAACGAGGTCCGCGATATCGATGGAAGAAGCATCGTCGTGGTTGACATCGCCGCGAGTGCGGCAGCAACAGGCATCCCCGACACCATCGCCGTCACTGTCAGCCTGATCGGGATTCGACACGTTGATGCAGTTGTCGCAGGAGTCACCGATCCCATCGGCATCGAGATCTTCCTGATTCGGATTGATTGTCGTCAGACAGTTGTCGCAGGAATCTCCCACCCCGTCGAGGTCCAGATCTTCCTGGGCGGTGTTGAACACCGTCGGGCAATTGTCGCAGCCGTCGGGATGAGTATCGCCGTCGGCGTCGGCGTTGTCGTCATGGCCGGGGCAGATATCACAGGCATCACCGACATCGTCACCGTCGGAGTCGGTCTGATCGCTGTTGGCGACGGTGGGGCAGTTATCGCAACCATCCGGCACCGTATCGCTGTCGGTGTCGACGTTATCGTCATGGCCGGGGCAAACGTCGCAGGCATCACCAAAACCATCACCGTCAGAGTCGGTCTGATCGGTATTGGCAACAGTAGGACAGTTGTCGCAACCATCCGGCACCGTATCACTGTCAGTGTCGACGTTATCGTCATGGCCGGGGCAAACATCGCAGGCGTCACCAAAACCATCACCGTCGGAGTCTATCTGATCAGTGTTAGCGACGGTTGGGCAGTTATCACATCCGTCTGGCACCGTGTCGGAATCGGTGTCGACGTTATCGTCATGGCCCGGACAAACGTCGCAGACATCCCCTACCCCGTCCTGATCGGTGTCTTCCTGGTCAACGTTGGCCACCGCCGGACAGTTGTCGCATACGTCACCAACCGTATCCTCGTCGCCATCCGCCTGGTCCTGGTTGGCGTCATCGGGACAATTGTCACAAAGATCACCGATCTGATCGTCGTCGGTGTCTGTCTGGTCAGGATTATATACGCCCGGGCAGTTGTCAATGGCGTCGTCCACGCCGTCGCCGTCGACATCAGGGCTGAAGATCGTATAGCAATGCGGACCACGCCAGTCGGGCACGACGTTACCGACGCCGGTCCCGTAGGCCCACAGCCACAAACCGACCGGCAGAAAATAGCTGGCTGAATCGAGGCAGACTGTCTTGCCCATTTGATCGGCACCGAACTCGGTGGAGATCATGAAAGTAACGGCATCAAAGCCGTCCGGCATCCCCGTTCCCTCCATAACGGAAGCACCCAGCGCTACCGTGTCGGCGGCCGAACCATTGACGCCATAGTAGTTGATGGAAATAATCAGATCATATAAATCGCCCAGTCCCACGGCCGCCGTATCACCTACGATCGGCATCCAGAGGGCGCCGTCGGTTGAATGCAGCTTGAACCCGTTGGTAAATCCCTTGAGTGGAGCACCGACACCGGTGTTCGTCCAGCGAAGGTGAAAGACAATCGGGACTCCGGTGGTCAGTGTGTCGGGGGCATATAGCCCATCGACATGGTCGAGTGAAACTGACGCCGGGAGGGTGGTGGCCGGCATGGCGAAGGCACATACAGCCACCAGCAGCAGAATTGAGCGCTTTGTCATAAGATTCGATCTCCTGTTAGTACTTCAATGTAGTAGACGCTGCAATATAACCGTTTGAGTCGGCAGGTCAACGCCGTTTTCCCATCAAAAGTGGTCATTCGCGTCAATCTCGCGTACGCTCGCGCGAACGGCGAAACGTCAACATACGTCTGTTATCGACCGGCGATGGAGTTCCCTTGACACAACGGCAACGCGCGAGGCCATCATTGGTAGCTATGTCAGGTGCGGAGAATCAGCGCCGCGACTCATCCGTCTCGACACTGATGGCGACGCCACCCGATGCATCAAAAAGGAAATCCACTCTGGTCGTCCCCGGCATGAGATACAGAACCGTGTCGGCGGCCTCGTATGTCTGCAGACCGTGGTCAAACGATCTGGTGGCGAGAGTCAGGGTGTCGGTCGTCGGGACATCGGCAAAGCCGTAGAAGCCGACGGCATCGGTGGTGTCGGAAAAAAAGTAGGGCACAATCTCGTCATTGAGACGCAGGTCGACGATGACCTCCGCCACCTCGACGGTATCGTTCGTTCCCGGTTCAATCACGCACACCGTTCCTTCGAGCGACGACGTCAAGGGCGGTAATGGAATCGTCAGGGCCTCCACATACGCCATGTCACCAGGGTAAATGTCCAGATCACCCCTGACTTCTTCGAAAGAAGGGATGTATACATTCTGTGAGATAACGGCATACCCGTCCTTCGTGTATGTGAGCAGATAATTGCCGGTGAGCAACCGATCAGGCACTAGAAAGTAGCCGTTTGCATCCGTCGTATCGCTGCCGGCGGTCCCATCAATCACCCAGGTTACGACTGCATCGGAGAGCAACGAGTTGTTGTAGCCATCCACGACACTGCCGTTTATTGTTCCGACAATGCGGTCTATATCCCAATAGGTGGCCAGAATACTATCATTCAGAGCAGGCGGCCCGTTGTTGAGCGTATCATCGCTCGTCCAGTCGCTCTTGGCAAGAAGAAGACGAACGCGGCGACCGCACGGCAGGTCCATGGAGAACCGGCCATCATCGTCAATCACCCGCAGGGTCCCGTAGTAGTGACCGGATGTGGAGTAAAGTACGATTTTGACATCCTCGACGACAACGTTATTGAGCTTCCCCGACAATGCCGAAATCTCATATTCATCCGTCTCACAGTCGGCAGGCAACTCGATATCGAGTAGTTGAGCCGGCTGGCTGGTGTCGCCGACGACATGACGCCCTTCCGATATTTGTGGGTTATCATCGTCACTGCAGACGGCAAACATCAATACACTGAAGCTGAAAATAACACCAACAAGGAGTCTTTGTGCAAGCTGACCGATCATGGCTGAACCTCTTTCCTTAGCATTCCATCTTTTTCGCTGGCCAACCATAAGACATTCAAACGGCGATGTCAATTAGACTATACCGGTCGGTCATAGCCCCCTGCGGGAGTGTTGACAAAGTCCCTTCGGATGTCATTGCGAGCGACCGCAGACACTCGTGTCGTTGGGAGCGCGGCAATCTTACTTCCCCGTGCCGTCAGGTGTCCCTGCCTGACGGCTCTTGCGTACAATCGGACGGTGTCGGGGAGAGGAACCCAACACCACGAACCGTCTGAGATTGCCGCGTCGTCCGCCGCGGCGGACTCCCCGCAATGTCGGCTCGCGGGGTTATTCAACGGGCCCGCGGCGGCGGTGTAAACCCTGCTACTTATATAGAAACCGCTTGATCTTGCGGGTAGACGTCTTCTCAAGCTCATCAAGCTGCACATCGAAGGCTGCGATCCGTTTATAGGCGGCAACGTTATCGTTTACCTGCCTGACCACATTGGCGATGATCCTGTTGATCGTCGCCAGGTCCGGATTCTCGACATCAGCGATCAGACCGTCGGCTACCAGTTGCTCCAGGTCCGGCACAATCAGCGCTCGCACCTCTTCACCCTGCCTGTCCACCTTGGCCCGTCCGAACACGACGGCCTCAAGGGTCAGTGGCGACTCGATCAACTTCTCTTCCAGCTCTTCAGGATAGATATTCTTGCCGGCCGCCGACACTATCAGGCTTTTGCGTCGTCCGGTAATCCAAATGTGGCCATCACGGATTCGGCCCAGATCGCCGGTGTGGAGCCATCCATTGATGATTAACTCCGCGGTAGCTTCCGGCAGACCACGGTAGCCGGGCGTAATGTTGTCACCTTTGACGATGATCTCCCCCACGCCATCCGCGCCCGGTGTGTCGATGCGCACTTCGACGTTGTCAAGCGGCGGGCCGACCGAACCGAACTTGATGTCGTCGGGCCTGTGCACCGAGATGACGGGACTACACTCGGTCATCCCATATCCCTCCAGGAAATCAATACCGAGCAAATTGAAAAACCGCGCCATTTTCGGCGGTATCGCTGCTCCCCCGGACACGAATATCCGTACCGATCCCAGACCGGCGCGGTTACGCACTGACCGAAACAGCGAGCGACCCGACTTGAGGCCGAGTTTCCAGGTTACCGATGAAAGCGACATCAGCGTTCTGAACATCAACCGCCGAAGCACCGGCGCGACGGCCAGTTTTCTCTGAAATGTCTGATACATCTTCTCAAACAAGAGCGGCACACCGGCCATGTGAGTCACCCTATTATAGGCGAGATCTTCCTTGATCTGATTGGACTTGAGCGAACGGGCATAGACGATCATCGCGCCGGACATAGTCGGCGTCAGAAAACCGCAACTGGCCTCGAAAGTATGATGCAGCGGCAGCACCGACAAGAAAACATCGTCGGGACCGAACGAGAGACGGCGGAAGATGCCGTCAAGATTGGCCAGCAGATTCTTATGGGTAAGCTCCACCGCCTTGGGCGCTCCAGTTGTTCCTGAAGTGTAGATGATGACCGCGACCTCGGAAGGTGGGGGCAGTGATATCAACGGTTCGGAACCGGCAAGCTCGATCCAACCCGAACTGGAATCGTCCTCGAAACTGAAAGCCTCGACGCTAACAGCGGCATCATCCAGAAGCTCCCGGCCGCGACTGGAAACAAAGGCCGACCGGAGCCTTGAATGTTTTACGATATGGGCGACCTCAGACGGCTTGAGGTTGATATCAATAGGCACCACCGTGCCCCCGGCGGCCAGAATCGATAGATAGGCTATCGGCCACTCCGGTCGGTTCTCAGAGAGAATGCCAATGCCACAGGGTTCGATACAACCATGGCCGACAAGCCCTGCCGCAACCGCTCGCACAGTTTGCAGGACTTCATCGAACCGGTACTCTTTGCCCAGACCACCTTCCGCTTTGAAGACAATCTGATCGGGGTAGCGCTCGACCACCTGTTCAAATCTTGAACAGAGGTTGGGCTTCGGTGTGTCTTGAGCCGGATGCGAAGGCATGCTTCAATTTAGGAACGTAGGGTCACAAGGCAAAGTGAAAAATTCTCTATGCCCACCTAGAAACTTGGCCGGGTGGCCCCTATCTGGTGTTTGGTTATGATTGTGCTTTTCGTGCGTGGCCGGGTGACCCGGACGTTCGGGCTTGTTGATAAAGTCCAGATTCTTGTCATTGCGAGCGACCAAAGGGAGCGCGGCAATCTCAAACTCCAGGTCGTGCAACGAATTGAGATTGCCACGGCACGCAAGGCGCGCCTCGCAATGACGTTGACCAGGGTTTGTCAACACTCCCGTTCGTCCGGGTTGATAGACCTCGTGCACGGTTGTGTTGGGTCTTGATCCCGTTTCAACGGGATTGTGACCCGACACCTAACTACTTGTCAGACAAAAGCGGCAGGTCACACAAATCCGCTCGCGCGGATTCGCAAGACCTGCCGCGACTATTAAGTAGACAAACGCCCCATGACACTGCCGCGCGAAGCGCATGAGACCCATTTATGGGCGGCTTGACCGTGTTTTGCACAATATGTGAACCGCGCCCAACCGTATCTGGGTTTCGGAGACCTACCGGGTTCTCAGTGGCTGGCTTGTTCCCAAGGAAACCGGACTTCTGCATGCTATCAGGCGGTTTAGGCTTGGCGGCGAGTCGGCGGCACACCGCTTGCTAAATCTGTCGTCATGGAACCCGACATTTTCTCACAGCTACGCCTGCTTGAGACCGACCAGCTATCCCCATACGAATCGGTTCGGTTGCTTGAAGACCGGATGACGGTCGATCTGGACGAGATCAGCCTCTTGCGCCATCCTTTCCTGGTCACGGCCTTGAACGACGATGACTACCTGCTTCTCGAGGAGACGGAGTATTTTCACGCTCTCACCGAGGCCGGTCTGGCTCACGTGCCGGTGCAGATTTGTCCACCGGAGAGGCTGACGCCGCTGACATCTTTGATCGGCCTGACTGATTTTGACCGGGGCGATCTCGAGCGCACCGCTGCCCGCTACTCCGACCAAATACATGTCGATACCGCGGACCATGAGAATTTACCCGATGGCGGCTCGTTAGCCCTGACTTTTGAATTCCCCGATCAGACCCCGCTCACGGTTCGGCTAAGACACACCAGCCGGTCGGGTTGTCCTGCTGCCCTGGAGTTGCTGTTTCGCGCTATTCTGTCACGGGGGCGCTATATGCCAACGGTGGAAAACGATGATACCGCCGAGACAATCACCCGATTCACCTCGTTTAGCGCCACCGTGAAAATCCCAGCCTTTTCGCTTGATGATCTCAAGACAGCCGCGTTGGCTGAACGCCTGTTCCCGCCCGGACTTGCCCGCATGGAGTCAACGTTGCGGGCGCTGAATATCGATTTTCCATTGTCGGTCCTCACTTCCCCGATTCCAATCGAGGAAAAGCAACGCTTCCTTCGCGAATTGATCTTACTCCGCCGCCGCGCCCGCCGCACGTCCAGTTATCAGGGCCGAATATATTTGTTGAATAGGTGATTCGGGTGCGCGGTGTACGTCCTCGTGCACCGCGATGTTTCTGTGCCCGGCAGACGTCCTCGTCTGCCCCTCTGAGAAGAACACACCCCTAAATCCCCTCTCAAGAGGGGACCCATAATTGTATGACCGGGTACATAGGTTACACTTTAGACCGGGCACATGGGTAACACTTTTTTCTATTTCTGTTCCTTTTTATCATTTTTGTTATTCCGTCTTTTTGGTTTCCGTGGAAGATGGATTAGCCGCCGTTCCCAAGTGTCAAGCTGAGCCAGTTTAATTGGGCCAAAGTAGATGTCCCAGAGTCGATCTGAAACTTGGCGCAGGCCGACAGGTTCTTTGGCCAAGGTAACACTTAGATAGACGTGGCGACTCTTCCATGAGATGTCACCCTGAGACTTGACTATCCGTACCGTCATGTCGTCGGGGTAAGTCATTTCAGGCACAATCAGCGGATAGGGTCGTGGCGATGGTACATAGAACTCTGCCGGAGTCTGTTGATCAAGAGACTCATGCGGTCGCTCATGGTTGTATTCTTCACGAAAGTGATCGAAAGCTTTCTGCTGAGTTCGCCAGGTTCGTTTGGGCGGTGAGGCTGTCTCGCCCTTCAGGGTACGGTGCATCCGTTCATGACGGCCGTTCTGCTGCGGTTTACCCGGTTCGATCCGCTCCGGTATGATACCCAGCTTCAACCACCAGATCGATAGCCGTGATAAAGCACCAACGGTGGTAGTCGCAAACGGCGGACCGTTGTCGGTGC
>JAUXBJ010000355.1 GCA_030619425.1 bacterium | reverse complement strand
GCAACCCGTTGACCATCGGGTGAGAACTTCGGAAACAACTCCAGACCTTCATGGTCGGTCAGCTTGATGGCTCGGCCACCACTTCGAGCGGTAACATATATGTCTCCTGCGTAGACAAAGGCAACTCGGTCGCTGCTCACGTCGGGAAAACGTAACATCCGCATCTCGTCAGCAGCGACTGGACCGGCCAACATCAGTGTTCCAACAACAATGATGAATCTAAAAACTCGCATCAGAAGCTCCTTGTGGATTGTGGATTGTGGATAATCATTGATCAAAGAAGGGAATTCCCACCGACAAGTCAACCACCCTGGTATCCATCTTTGAACCAAGTGCTTCCGGTTCTGCTATCTGCAAGAAGCGGTTTGGTGTCATCCACAAGCGACAATCGACAGAAACAGCGCGCGGCGAATAATCACAAGAACATACTCGGATTCCTGCCCTATGCCTCCGGTCCTGGAGGGACATTACGCCATACAACACCCCTTCCCGCTACCCACGGGTATCTCGGGGCAAGCATCGAGCCACCGCACCAATGATCGCGATTTTCCACCACCATCCATTAACGTTTCGGTTCATTGTGGAAATCCACGCCCACAAAAGGGAACGTGTTGCGTCCATGGTTGGACACGGACTGCCCTCGAACATTTAGGGAGGCCCAGCCGCGAGACAAGGGAAATGTTCATACGGTCCGGTACTTATTACCGGTATGGAGACACTTAATTGATAAAGAGACTCTGTAAGCGACGGTACTGCAATACCCCGATCGGCAAGCAGAGGTAGCGTGGATAAATCTGATTAATATCGAGTTCCAACCAAGCGCTTTCATCGGAGGAGAAACAATGATGCATCGGAACAGGTTTCTACCGTGTGTGCTTTTCCTGGCGCTGTCGTCCCTGGCTGTTGGCGCCCTTGCACAAGCACCTTTTTCGGCGCCGCCGGTTGGTGAGTATCCGGCTCAGTTGGTGGTGAAGTTCACGGCGGATCAACATTTCGATACTAAGATGCGAGGGGGCAGGCTTTCGACCGGAAAGTTTGAGCTCGACGGACTTAATGACAAGTACGAGACGCAGAGCCAGGAGAGACTGCTCAAGAACGCGGTCGCCGTGACTTATGACAACCCCCTGAAGAATGTTTACATTCTGCTAGTGCCCCAGGGAACTGACCTGGAGGCAATGGCGCGCGAGTTTGAGCAGCTTGACATAGTCGAGTATGCTCACCCAGACTATCCCTTTGAACTCCATGAAATGCCAGACGATCCGTTGCTGGAACACCAGTGGGCGCTTAACAACACGGGACAGGGGCATTATCACGTAGAACGAATTGAGGGCGACAACAACGATACCCTGGCCATTGTGTACGGCACCCCGGGAGCCGATATCCATGCCGGTCCTGTATTCGAAGCACCACCAGATCAAACCGACGTAGTGGTGGTGGCTATAATCGACACCGGTGTCGATTCAGATCACCCCGATCTGGCGGGCCGCATATGGGCCAATCCCGGTGAGATTCCTGAGAATGGTATCGATGACGACCATAACGGCTACTCCGACGACACGTGGGGCTGGGACTTTTCCGCCAACGATACCGCCTCTATGCCGATCTACGAAGACAACGAGCCCGATGATTACATAGGTCATGGTACTCACTGCGCCGGGATAGTCGCTGCTCTGATCGATAACGCTACCGGTGTAGCCGGGGTGGTCCCGGAGGCGAAGATCATGACCATCAAGATCTTTCCCATTGCCCTTCACTCGACCATAGCAAGAGCCGTGACCTATGCTGCCGACAACGGCGCCGATGTCATAAGCATGAGCTTCGGAGGGCTTTTTGGGTCCGATGTCACCTACGATGTTATGGACTACGCCCGTGCCCGGGGCGTCGTGCTTCTGGCCTCGGCAGGTAATACAGGTTACCAATCAGTAAGCTACCCGGCAGCTTATCCCCAGGTGATGTGCATTTCAGCCTCCAATGACCAGGACCAGATCACGTCCTGGTCCACCTACAATGATTATGTCAGCGTCTGCGCTCCCGGTCAGTCGGTTCTCTCACTTCTCGCTGCGGGTACCGATCTGTATGCCGGTCATAACGAACCCGGTGTGCACATTATTGACAGCCTGTATTACCTGGCCTCGGGTACCAGTATGTCCTGTCCCTACGCGGCATCCGTCGCCGCCTACATCAGGTCAGTATCACCCGGGTTGGATCCTGAAGACGTTCGTACTATCCTTGAGTTGACCGCCGACGACATTGTTGATCCCTATGGCCTGGGGGAGAACTATCCCGGTTGGGACATATACAGCGGGCATGGTCGCGTGAATCTGTTCGAGGCTTTAGCGATTGTGCCGCAAGTGCGGGCTGTTTTGGAAAGCCCTCAGCGTTTCGAAGTGGTCACCGGCACCTTCGACATCCTCGGCAGTGCGGACGGCCAGGATTTCACCGGATACGTCCTTGACTACACAGTAGACGTGGCCGATACGCAGTGGATTGAGATTGCCGTATCTTCGATGCCGGTCACCGGAGGTTTGCTGGGAACTCTGGAAACAACAGGATTCGACGCTTCGATTGTCATCCGTCTGCGCGTGGGAGACCAAAATGCCACCAAGCGTACGGTCTTCGTGTCGAATGCGGTCTTTGCCGAACTGTTGGTACCGGCAGACAATGATACGATATCAGGCTTGGTCGATGTCACCGGCTTCGCATCTTGTCCGGAGTTTGCCTACTCCATCCTTGAGTATGGGATAGGGTCAGCGCCTGCTGACTGGGAGACCATCGACACCATCGGTGTACCGGCATTCGGCGGAACCATATTAACCTGGGCTTAGTTGATGAACTTCGAAATTACTTGAGGGAGGTTGCCTGACCAAAGTTGACAGCCATAGTTGCCTGAAGATTCATGGCGTGTTGAAATGCGTTATTTCCAAGTGGAACATCGAAATGTGGTTCGAGTCCAGACTGGCTCCCCAAACCGTTCAGAACTCAGAACTTTTGAGCTCGAGTTTGCCATGACAAAGACGGGCTGTTGACTCCGTTGGTCCAGACTACGTTACTGACTCACCGACCGAGGAGTTCGGATTCTGTATCGAGAACCGGACTGTAGCTGACAGCCTTGGAACTCATTTGCTTACATTCCCCAGACTAACCCTGTGCGGGTGAATAGCCGGCTTCGACTTACTCTGTAGGCAGGACGGTCAGCTGCGACGCAAAGAGTAATGCTGGTTTGAGCCGCCGATCACTATGATATGAGAAACCCACCTGAAAGGTGGCCCACCCAATCCGCAGTTCGTCTTCATAACCAAATCCCAATGGGTCACCCCGGCCCACTGCTAACGAATAGTGCTTTTATCAATGATTGCATAGTAGGCCGGGCTATG
>JAUXBJ010000173.1 GCA_030619425.1 bacterium | reverse complement strand
TAGCCGGTCTATATCATCGATAACGACCAATATTGGTCGTTCCAGGTCCTTCATGTGCCCCTTGAGCGTATCCTTCATTTTCGAAAGAGTCTGCCTAAACGATTCCGGTTTCCTACGGAATCTTCGGAACAGTCCAGGAGATTTTCCGGCGATTGCCGCGCCGCTAGTCAGAGCCGTAGCAGTTTCCGGGTCGATTAGCCCTGTGCTTGCCGCCAAGATGGCGCTAGGTCCTACAAGTGACACAACCGTAGCATACTTGTCAAATGCTTGCAGGAATTTAGATGATCCGTCGTCCGCTTGCGGTAAAGCCGATCGGATCTCCTGAAAGAACGCAGCTACGATTTCTCCTTGTCCGGAAACTTGCCAGGGGTTGAATTGCACAACCAGTGGGCTCTGGTCTCCCTTGTCGCCAAGCGCGTCGATCGTCATGTTGATTACGGAAGATTTCCCACAACCCCACGGACCATACAAACCAACGACTAGACTGTCTTTTTCGCGCCAGTTGCTAACAGCTGTCGCAATAAACTCCGCGAAATCAGCGCGATCAAGCTGATCTTCCTCTCTCTTATCAATAGGTCGATCAGTACTGAACATGTGCCCTGACTCATTTGCCATCTCGCAAATAACCTCCGCAGCTTCCTGTTAACTTACCCAAGCACACAATCTACTCAATTACTCGGGGACAAGGCTATCACTTTCTACAAATATGTTCAGACTTGCCAGGCCGGATAACCCACACGCTTGCGTTGCATTCCCCACATAAACACCACAACATCCTCCCAAAATGCGTCTGCGCGTTCTTCTACAAAGGATGCGCCCATGGCCACCAGCGCAAAACAGATTGCCGCCAATCGGCGTAACGCCAAGAAATCCACCGGACCCCGGACGTCCCAAGGCAAAGCTGTCGCCAGCCGCAACGCGATCACCCACGGCCTTCATGCCTGCGACATTATCCTCAAATCTCCCCATCTCACCGAGGACCGCTCGCAATACGAGCACCTCCTCGACTCCTTGATCGATGAACTCAAACCCAAAGGCATCCTCCAGGAACACCTCGTCCTCAAAATTGCCAACTCCCTTTGGCGCTACCGCCGCGTCATCAACGCCGAAACCGCCCGGATCAATCAGGTACCCCACCCAGAGGCTTTGCGCCGGGTGGGTTCTTCAGTGGTCTGCGGAAGTCCCGATTCAAGCGCGCGGAGCGCGAGAAACCCATTTATGGGTCCAGTACTACGAGATGCGCCTCGACCGCCAACTCACCCGCGCCTACCGGCTCCTGAATCACCTCCAAAATCCCCAACCCCCACCAATTCCCAAATCAAAACACAAAAATACACAAAACGAACCCATTTCAGATGACCACACCCCCACATAGAACCGTAGGGCGGCATCCCTGCGATGCCGCCGAAATCGGCAGGATCGTAGGTCAGGACCCCTTGGTGGTCCTGAAGATTGTCAGGAGCACTAAGGGCTCCTGACCTACGAGAGGCAGTGACTCGGGGCGAGGTAAGAGAGCAAATCCTGCCCGTCAGTGCTCGGTAATCTGCAACTTGATCTTGCGGGCTTTGAGTTCGGGTATGAACCGAGAGGGATCAACCGCGATCTCCTGGGGCTTGACGCCGCGCACGGTGATATCGCCCCCAGCCGCCATCAGGGCCACGATCGAGGCCGGGAAAGCTGTCAGGCGCATCATCGAGGTCAACGCCGTCTTGCTTTCCTGACGATCGACAATTTCATAGACAATCGTCTTGTCCTTGTCGTCTTTTTGACCCTCAAGGGTCACCCGGAGAAGCACCATGTCAAGATCATCGTGGCCTAAAGCGCGGTTGAGCACCGCCTTCAGAACCTCTCTCGGCTCTACCGAGTTACCATCGACCTCGACCTTCTGCCGCGAGGCCAGACCAATCTCGAGCATAGGTCGAAATAGTTGACAGTGCCCTGGGTAGCGGATGGTTTTGTAGTCGAGGAAGTCTACTTTCCCCTGATAGCTATCCGGGAGGGTCGAGGCGCCGCCGGAGGTGTAGAAGGCTTCAAACTTGCCGATGCCGTCGAATTCCAGTAGTTCCAGTCCGGTCATAGGATTGACGGTTTTCTTTTGACCATCCTCGAGAATCACGCATGGTTCCCAGTACTCGTTGATCAACCCCTCGGCCGAGAACAGCATTTGATAATTCAAGGGGGGCCGCGGCGATTGCGGCAGGCCACCGACGCGAATGGTGAGCGAGGAAACATGATCGCACTTCGAGACACCATCAGCGGCCAGCAAGGCCACCATGCCGGGCGCCAGACCGCAGTCGGGGACAATGATCACCCCGGCCTGTTCGGCCTCATTATCGAGTTCCAGTTGCGAGCGCACCATATCGTTGTTGCCGCCGAGATCGACCAGATGGCAACCGGCTTTGATGGCAGCTTGCGTCAATGTCAAATTAAACTGGTAGGGGACGCAGGAAATAGCGGCGTCATAGTCCTGCAAGGTAGCGGCAACAGCGTCTAAGTCACCGGCATCGAGAGACGCGGCCACGCTTTTGTCGTGGGCGTATTTTTCCGCAACCTCCCGGGCAGTCTTCACATCTGTATCGAACAATCCAATTGATTCGATGTTTTCATTCTGTGCCAGATCATAAACGGCCGCTCGGCCCATCAGACCGGCGCCTATCACAGCCAGCTTCATCGGCAAATTCTCCGGTTGTAATTCATCGACAAATATACGCAGTCTCAATCGATCTGAAAAGGACTAACCAGAGCCGATTTGCAGATGGCGCCGGACTGAAGAAATATCGATCAGTCCCGATACTAATCTTAAGCTATACCAGCACCCTTACGACCCAGGAGTTTTTGTGTCCATTACGTTATCGACCAGCGCGACTCTCACCGAAGAGCAGAAAAAGGAACTGGATCTCATTGAACGGCTGAAACCGTATTTGGGTCACTGCCTGACTCTTAACCATGACCTCAACAATCCACTGGCCGGCATCATAGGCTACACTGAGTTTTTGCAGGAAGAATCCAATCAGTTGAGCGATGAGCACAAAGAGTTCGTCGATCAGATCATGACGTGCGCTGAGCGGATGAAACGCGTTCTGGAAAATCTTTGTAAAGAGAAGATCGCTCTATCAACCGGGTTGGACCTCAGCGAAGTCGTCGCCACCTATGAACCTTTTCGCAAGCCGTTAGATTAGCTGGTTGATCTTTCTTAGCAACCACTCCACCGACACTGCCGACAGGAACACAATCAACAGCCATGTCCGCCCCCAGAGGAGATAGTCTTTCTGTGACATCACCGCAACAGGGGTCAGGTCGAGGTAGGCCAGCGCTTCGTCAAACGTCTCAGCTTTGAAGGCTTTGCCGCCCGAACGCGAGGCCAAAGCATGCAGGCCAGCGGCGTTTCCGCTTTGATCGAGTTCCTCAAGCGAAAACGCTTCAACGAGAATCTGCCCTTCCGCTCGCTTGAGCAGACCCTGGTCACCTTCAAAATGAGCCTCGTAATCATAGCGGCCGGGAGCCACATTGAGAAACTCGGCGGAGTATTTCCCCTCACCAAGACTCAGCAGGTCAAGTTCAAAACTATCCTCGGCGGCCTGTGATCGAAGCTTGACCGCACCGGTGACGCCGGGAATGGGACGGTAGCCGAGATCGAAGGCGTAGCCGTCAAATCGGACCGTTTCACCACGGGTGAAGACCTCCTTCTCCGGGCTGATGCGTATCGGGTCGAAGTCATCTTTGACTGTCAACCAGGTGACCGTCCCTTCCAGAAAACGATGGTACAACTCCGCCTCAGCGCCGAAACCAAGATTGACGAAAGTCCAGGTCCAAAACGGCATGGCCGCCGAGGCCAGGACTTTGCCCGGACCGACTCGACGGTAACCCAGCACCGGTGGCCTTGCCACTTGAGCCGTTGGTCGGGCCGCCCAAGCCAAAATCACTGAGCCGGGGGCTATCTGGTCGCACGGAACCAGCTTCTGAAACGGCGGCAGTTCCATCCAGGCAGCGCGAATAGCACTTTGATCGTCGGCCAGTCGTACGGCGGGGTGAAAAAGATCCCCCTCGGCAGGTTCAGCGTTGAACTCCACATATTGCAGGTTCACGCGCCGCGACTGAGAGAAAGGCAGGAGTCGATTCATCCACTCAGCCGGGCCGGAAGCCGCGTACTTTTCACCCATCAGGACCCACAGAGCGCCGCCCCGGTTGGACAGGTAGGATTCGATGATTTCTTTTCGCGAACTCAGGCGGCGCGGGTCGGGATCGTGCAGGATGACCAGATCGTACCGATTGAGCGCAGTTTGTCGGATCGGGAAATTCCCTGCCAGATTGCCCATCTTGCCACCGGTGGCAACGAACTCCACCTCGTACTTGTCGGACTGTTCCAGAGCTCGTTTGAGGAAACCAACCTCATAATCGGGAGACGATGAAGCCAACAGCACCAGGAGCTTACTCTTGAGCACCTTGACGGCAAAGAACCGTTGGTTATTGTCGGTCGTCTCTTCGCCCTCAATCGGCACTGCTCGCGCGCGCAGTAATGTCTGGCCCGGCTCTTCCGGGATATGGCGCAAAGCCACCTCGCCCAATCCGTCATCGGTCGTGAGCTTTAGACGCTTCTGATCGACTATTCGGTTGCCGTCGAGCAACTCCACATTTACGGCTCGATCGCTGCCTCGTTGCCAATGGAGTTTGACGACAATCTCGGACGGCTGTCCGACAAAAGTTATCGGATTGAAGGTCAAATCGGCGATGCCGACATCAAAACCGCCGCCACCCATCGCCATGTCGATAACCACCATAGGCGTGTTTAGTGTTGTCGCGATGTCCGCTGGTTCCCGCCCGGAATTGGTATTGCCGTCACTGAACAGCATCCAAAGGTCAGCCGGCTGGTCCAGTTGTTGTTTGTCCAGTTCGTAGAGGGCATCGGCCAGGGCCGTCCGGTCGGGATCGACCAAGGCTGGTTGGGTAGCCAGATTGCCACCGAAGTAGCGGTACTCCGGATCGACCTGCGACGATACTTGTGCAAAAGAAGCTGACGAAAACAGCGAGTCCATCCGGTCGCGACGCGATTTGCCTGCCTCCTGCTTGTTCATGCTGGCCGAGTGGTCAACCAGCATCGTCACTCGCCGAGGCCGCTCATATTCTCTGGTGATGCTCAGCACCGGTTCCAGCAGGGCCAGTACCAGGGCCGCTACCGCTATCATACGGAGTCCGGCCAAAATTATGCGCAGATACAACGGCAGGGGTGGATTGGTCCGACGATACAGAAAGAAGGCCGCGACCAGGAGAACTATTAGCGCCGGCCAGACCAGATAGGGGTAGGCGGTGAGGAAACTGAGAGAGATTTCTTTGATACCGGCCATCGTCTATCTTATACTCGCCGGGCTGGGTTTTGGTTTAGCGCCTCGGCGCGGCGG
>JAUXBJ010000090.1 GCA_030619425.1 bacterium | reverse complement strand
GTCCAGTTGATTTTGAAGAAAAGAACAGTTATGCTTAATAAACTGTCCACCATAACGGGGGAAGATCAAACCCTGCCCCGAAGGGGTCGTCCTGAGCGGAGTCGAAGGGCGAGGTTCCGACAACATGTCAAGAACTCAGGGCCCCCGACACGGGACTCTGGTGAGTGAGTAATTTGAGAGTCGGAACCCGCAAGGGGGTTCCGACCTACGGGACTGCAGTGGTGTTTGGCGCGCGTTTTGCGTGGGTCACCGTACCATCACGAGCCCTACCGGATCAGCATCATCTTGTTGGAAGCGTGGGTGGCCCACCATTCATGGTGGGGTTTAAGCTACGTTTGAAAGCCGTCTATCTCCAGCGGCGTACACTTCTCACCGTGATACCACCGGTAGCTGGACCATGTCCAATCATTCGCGTCCCTCACCAACCCTTTGGTTACGGGATTATTGTGGCAGTAGTTTATCTTCTCTTTGACTGTGTCGGTTGTGCGACAGTTGTGGTCGTAACACCGCCGTTGCCAGATTGCAGGTTGACCATTCGTCCGAAGAGGTGGTGAAGCCAGAGCCGATTCCTCCATCGCTCGAAGCATTTGACGAGAAGAACGGCCCTTCAGTTGGCCGATTATTCTCCCAAGAGCACTACTATCAGGGGGGTGTAACACGAGGTGAACATGATCAGGCATTATCACATACCCGAGTATCTGTATACTATGCTCTCTTCGGAGACTGCATAGCTCCCGCAGGAATATCCTGATGAGTGTCTCGTCGTTCAGAATGGGACGCCTTTGGAATGTCGAAAACGTTATGAATCGAGCTGTGCCTAGATTGTCAAAGTGTCTGAGCCGTGTCATACGGTCAATCTATGAGGTGATCCGAGACGGGTCAATCACTAGTATTCGAGAGATTCACCCCACCGTAAACGGTGGGCCACCCTAACTCCCTGTTGGTTACCGCACCATCACGAGCCGCTACCGGATCAGCATCATCTTGTTGGAAGCGTGGAAGTCGTCGGCGCTGATGCGATAGAAGTAAACGCCGCTGGAAACATGGTCGCCGCTGACATCTGTACCATCCCATGAGATAGTGTGATGACCGGCGGGTTTGTGCGCGTCGACCAATGTCGTTACCGATTGGCCGAGGACATTGAAGACATCCACTCTGACGTGGACCGACTGCGGCAGGCTGAAATCTATGAACGTAATCGGATTGAACGGATTGGGGTAGTTCTGCGAAAGCTCGAAACGATTCGGCACCGGTGGGCCCGATTCGACATGAAAGAGCCGATCCTCTTGAAGGTAGTAAATGTGGATTGACTCGCCGTTGGAAGTAGCGACGACCTCGCCATCGGTGGCGAGGAAGGAGCCGGCCCGGCCGCCATAGTCGATCACCCTGGGCGGCGAGGTGTCAAGGTCGTAAATCGCTATCCCACGCTCGCCCACTGTGTAGAAACGGTCCTCGTACACCACGCCGTCAGTAACCGGCAGAGTCATCGGCACCACCGCCTCCACTCGCGGATGGTGCGGGTCCGAACAATCGACGTAGGTCATGTCGTCGTAGGTGAAGTAAATCAGACGGTCGTTCATGAACTCCAACTCGAAGACCGGGAGAGCCAGATTGATACTGGACAGCATCCGCAGTGAGTAGTCGGGAGCAACTCGGTATATCCAAATCGAATTCTTGCCGGTCGAAACAAACAACAGCGAATCGGCAAAAGTCGCGCCCAGGACCTTGCCGATAATCGGCCAGGTAGCGCCGTATTCAACCACGTTGGAGTCATTGATAGGGAAGACACTGATCGACGACGCGGCGTACACCAGGATGGCCGATCGATCGGTGGCCCAGTCGGCTGCAAACTCAAGACCAAAGACGCTGTAGGGATCGAAAAAGATAGAACTCTCCAGATAATACTCATCAGGGTCAGCAATTGAGGAGATGAAGGCGATCTTATTCAGGCCGTTGTATAATACTATCAAGCTGTCGCCATTGCGGTCTATTGATGCCACGTTCTGCAAGGCTGGGTAGATGGTGAAGTCAAGCCGTGGCGCCGTTCGCCACTGGTCCAGCCGGTAGACATCAACCGGATTTGATTTCCCCCCGGTGTACAGCCTACCATCACGCAAGACAAGTCCTGTGATCGGTCCCGGGCGATAGAAACCAACCCAGGATTGCCCTGGCTCATCCAGGCGGTAGAGCACCAGCCCGCCGAATTGGCCCGGTAATAACAAAAAAGGCCTGCCATCGATATAGAACAGATCTCCGTCAGGCAGGTCATCACCGATAGCCATAGTGCTGCGCTGTTGGTAGTCGCTGCGGTCGATCAGTTCTACAAAGCGATCCCCCACGAAAACAAACAGACTGTCGGTCACGAGCGTTTTGTAAATCGGCGCCATGCCGTCAATGGAGCCGTAGATGCCTGAACTCGGTTGGCCGAACCGGCCGAACAAAACGCCGTCGTTGATGGCGGCGATTATGAACTCGCTGCCGTTCTTGTAAAACGATGCAGCGCGTTGAGGCACGTAAAGGTAATCTATGAACTGTCCGAAACCGTCACCCGAGATGTCGTAGCGGATAATGCCGTTGTACTCGTCCAACCCGTAGAGGGTATCGTTTGAGACCTCCACCTGTGTCACCAGAATCGGCTTCATGCTGGAGTCGGAGAACGAAATCTGATCGTCGTCGTCAACAGTGAATCTGAGAATACCGGCAAACCAGGCCGACACGTAGAGATCATCTCCATGCAGGGCGAAATCCGATAAAGGTAAGCCGACATCGATACCGGCCCTATAATCGATACTTGGAAGCTGTCCGATATCGATCAACAGCAGACTGTCCGTCATCGTGTAAACCACTAACATATCGCCATCAAGTTTCATTCGGACCGGTTCGTCATCGAGGAAGAGTTGGTTGATCTGCACGAAACTCGAATCAATCCGATCAAAGCGACAAACGACGATGCCGTCCGGCGCCAAAGCCACGGCGAAACTATCAACCACCGTCACCGCGTGGAAGCGATTCCACAGCATAGTCTGATCCGGCAGCCGGTCGATACCTCCGGCCTGGACCGATCCAATCAATAGAAGGCAGGCTGTGACAACCAGGTTCCAACCAGTCGACTTCATTTCATAAGCACCATTTTTCTGGTAATTGTCTGGTCGGATGTTTTCATGCGGTACAAGTAGACCCCGCTGGCCAGATCGGCGCCGTCGAATTGAATGCGATGACGCCCGGTCTTCATGGCTCCATCAACAAGAACAGCTACCTTGCGGCCGAGAATATTGAAAACAGTCAACTCAACGTGGGTGAGACGCGGCAGGCTGAACTCTATGGTGGTAATCGGATTGAACGGATTGGGATAGTTCTGGGAAAGACAAAGCTCACCGGGCAGAGTCGTGGGAGCATCGTCGACACCGGTTGGCAAATGTGAAACCGGCAGGATGCCGCTGTTGATATTATCCATCAGGAAGCGACCACGATTGCGGTCGTTTTCAGAGGAAGCATCAAAGTTCCACACCAGGATCTCAAGTCCGTCCGTCACCAGAATCAACTCGACCAAGCCGTCATTGTCCAAGTCCTCGACCAGGGGCGGGTATCGGGATGAGAATACCTGAGAAGGCCGAGTGGGTGTTGCTACCGGCCAGTCGGGCAGCGGTTGCGCCTGATAGTCGAGGATATAGACCTGCTCGGTGCCGGCGCCCGGTAGAATGTGGCCGGAACGGATGATAATCTCCGGATAATCGTCGCCCGTGAGATTGGCCACGGTAGGTGTGCCGAAGGTTACCAACTCCGTGAAGGCTTCGCCGTCGGCCCGCCCGTCACGCTCGACATACGGTGTGCCGTCGGCACGGAAGATGTACAATGATGCGATGTCGTACTCGAAGAAGGTGCAGAGTATTTCAGGGATACGATCCAGATCGAGATCGGCCGCAATCGGATAGGAGCCGATCCACAGTTCGACATTCGGTATCGCTACCGGCCAGCCCGGCAGATCATCGACGCCGTTGGTCTTAACCCAAATCGTCATGACCCCAAGGCTGTCGCGACCTAACGTAATGATTTCAGGAAGACCGTCGTCAGTGAGGTCGGCCAGAACGGTGCCGTACACTCCCCGTATGCTCTCTATGATCGGAGATTCCATACCATAGGCGGGCAGTCCGGTGCGAGCGTCGAACAGGCCCAGACCGGTAATTGGTTCGGGCGAACTGTAGGAGGCAATCACTTCGTTCAAACCGTCGCCGTCCAGGTCGGTTGAGGTAACAAACGGTGAGGTCGGCCCGCCATAACCGTAGGAATCGGATATCCGTGGATCAAACGATGCAAACAACCCATCCAGAGAGTAGAAGTACGGATCACCATTGAACTCATAGGCGAGAATCTGCCCGATCTTGTTGATAAGGACAATCGCCGAATCCTCACCCAGACCCAACTGAGCGACAATGGGGTTGGGATAGTCGTATCCGAATGGAATCCGACCGGTGAACATCTCCACCGGCCAGCCGTCGGCATAGCTGCCGTCGTAGTTGAAGACATGCAGGCCTTCGGAACTGGTGCAAATAATCTCATCCTGCCCGTCGCGATCGACGTCATATATCGCCGGCACACTTCGGAAGTTGATGTCGGTTAGAACAGGGAAACCACTGATCAGCCGGCCATAGGCGTCGAACAGATAGAGCCCATTGGTAGTAGTAACCACCAACTCACGCACGCCGTCTCGGTTAAGATCCGCACAGGCCGGTGTAATGCTTGGTCGACCCGCTATGCTCTGAGGCCAGCCGTTCGCAAAAGCCGATACCACATTCACGGTAGCTGAATCGATGACCAAACCGGAACTGAAGTAACCATAGAGATAAACATGAAAGACACCCGTGTCCACGCCGGACACCGACCAGTCGAACAGTAGTGAATCGAAGTATTCGCCGGTGGAACCGTCCAGGCGCACCAGGGGACCCTGTTGTTTACGATAGGCGACGAACATGGAGTCATACTCCGGACCGTAAGCGCTGCCAAAGACCGGAATATGGTATTTCATCTCTGACCCGTCGATTGGCGCGGTCAACTCGAGTTTCTGGCGCCGAACGTGCACACAGTTGGTATACGACCGATTGCCGTATTGATCGGTCAGTCGGAAATTGAGGTACCCTTCCTGCGACTGATCGTCAAATAAGCAGGCCACTGAATCGCCCGGCACTGATGTCCCTGATACCAGGTACTGCCAATCCTCGGACCCGAGACCAACGGAGTAGTCCAACTGCCAGCTTCCCTCGTATGATGCGATCGGGGCGATACGAACTGCGAAGTCATCGGTGTACCTGTGCCGCCGTTGAGGTTCCACTATGTGGATGCCTCCATGCCACAGAAGGTCGTATGACGCAGCCACATTCATGTAACCGTAACCACAAACAGTATCGGGACCGACAAGGCTGTCTCCGTTGTCGAGGGGATCGATCAGATCGTCAGCGCCCATTCTGAGTATCTCTTCCAGTTCGTTCAGCGCCAGGTCCGGCCTGAACGCCCTCAGGAGCGCCGCCGCGCCGGCCACCATCGGCGCTGCCATAGATGTTCCGTCGGCCAGATAATACAGGCTGTTGATGATTCTCACGTCGGGTTCGCCGGCTTTGGCGTACATGTCGGTGCCGTCGGCTCTCAGCGAAAGGATATCGAGACCGGGCGCCACGATGTCAATGTGAGCACCCCAGGTGGAGAAATCGGTCATGTTGCCGTCGGAGTTACCGGCTGCGACGGCAAAAGTCGAGTCGTATGCGGCCGGGAAATAGCGGTCGTTGCTGCCGGTGTTGCCGGGTGCTACGGCTACGAACACGCCGTTGGCTCGCGCGAACGCCATCGCTTCCTCCAACAGACCAGACAAGAACGGTGTCCCCCAACTGATATTGATCACCTGGGCGCCGGCATTGACGGCGTAGATGATCCCCGCCACGCCGACAGCCGTAGTGGCGTTGGGACGGATCTTAACCGGCATTATCTCAGCGAAGGGCACGATTCCGGCGACCCCCGGAGCATTCGAATTGGCCGCCACGATGCCGGCGATATGTGTGCCGTGACCAACTTCGTCGGTGGGGTCGTTGTCCCCGATCGGGTCGAACAGTGACTGGACATCGCCCGACACATCGTAGCCCAGGGTGTCATCTACAAACCCGTTATGGTCATCATCAATGCCGTTATTCGGTATCTCATCGTCGTTTCGCCAGAAGCGACCTTGAAGTTCCGGATGCAACAGGTCGACCCCGGTGTCGACTATCGCCACTACCACTTTGGTCGTCTCGGCGGGTGAGGAATAGTACAGCGGCCAGAGCCGCATGTCCTTCTCGATGGTGCCCGTCTTCATAACCAGGACATCGTTGTAGTAACCGACATTACGGAGAATACCGTAATAGGACTGGCCTTCATTATAGAGGTACCATTGGTTGAAGAAAAGCGAGTCGACCGGAATGGCAAAGAACTGAATGTAATAGTCCGGCTCCACATACTCCACGTTGGCTTCGCCGAGTAATGCCGTCACATCGGCCGCGGCCAGCGATTTGGATTCGGTGCGAAAAATGTGTATACGAGAGAAACCTTCCGAACCGATGAGGTCTCCCCTCAATTGCAGGTTCGAGAACTTCTCGAGGCGATTTCCACGGCCGAGGGACTGGTTCAATGTCTCCATACGGGTCTGTGGCTTAAGCTTCACAATGAACTTCCCCGGCACCGGACCGGTCGGTCCGTTGTCGCGGTACACGGCTTCGCCTGATGCTACCATGAGTAGCACCATAACCATCACGGCAGCAAACGTTCGAACAGGTTTTGTCGTCATACTATACATATCCTATAAATAGTACGCCGTGAGGGGCCGACTCTGGGGTTTCCACGTATGAGACGAACCGGTTGGCGGTCCTGTTTAGCCGAAGTCTCATCTCTTCTTAAGATACCGTCAACTAAATAGTTGTCAAGGCAATAAGCGTTGCCGT
>JAUXBJ010000257.1 GCA_030619425.1 bacterium | reverse complement strand
GAGTGAGTGAGGTTCATGCGGCCGAACCGGATGAAGCGGGAGAACCCGATTCAGTCGACTCCGACGATGTAGAAAGGGAGGAAATCAAAGGTGTCTTCGCCATCAAAGACGGTGTGGCTCGGTTTGTACCGATCTCCACCGGGATCGCAGATCAGAAGCGAATTCAGGTGCTGACCGGTCTGGAAGAAGGCGAACAGGTGATCTCGGGACCGTATCGTGTGCTTAGGACTATCAAGGACGGCGACGAGGTTGAAGCGCGCGAGGACGAGGACAAAAACGAGAACGGAGACGCATAAGCATGCCGCTGATTGAGACTAAGGATCTTTGGAAAACCTACACAATGGGTTCCGAGCAGGTGCATGCACTCAGTGGTGTTACGATCACTATTGAGAAGGGAGAGTATGTCGCCATCATGGGACCGTCGGGTTCGGGTAAGTCTACTTTGATGAATCTGATAGGTTGTCTTGATACGCCCACGCAAGGGGAGTACTATCTCAACGGGAAGCAGGTCAGCACCATGAACGATGACGAACTGGCAGGTATTCGCAACCGTGAGATCGGATTTGTGTTCCAGACCTTCAATCTCCTGCCGAGGGCGTCGGCTCTGCACAATGTCGAACTCCCGCTCATCTATAACGGCTCGGCATCCGCCGACCGCGCGGCGCAGGCCGAATCAGCTCTGACCAAAGTGGAACTGGCCGACCGCATGCACCACAAACCAACCGAACTCTCCGGTGGCCAGCGCCAACGTGTGGCCATCGCGCGTGCTCTGGTGAATAACCCGTCGCTCCTGTTGGCCGACGAGCCGACCGGCAATCTGGACAGCAAGACCTCTATCGAGATCATGAAACTGATCGACGATCTGCACAAGCAGGGTAACACGATCATTATCGTGACCCACGAGCGCGACATTGCCACGCGCGCCCATCGCGTGCTCTCGATTCTGGACGGCCAGATTGCGAGCGACGAACTCACACCGGAGAACCGTCGCACGGTAGGGTAGCCATGATAGCTCCCATACTTCTGAAAATCGCGGTTGAAGCGCTGTGGGCCAATCGACTGCGTTCGGGGCTGACGCTGTTGGGTGTAATAATCGGGGTGACCTCGGTTATGACGATTATCTCCGCCCTGGAAGGGATGATGGGCGCCATTGAGGAGGACCTCGCGGTACTCGGACCAACCACGTTCATCGTGACAAAGGCGGGGGGAGTGATTACTTCGCATGAACAGTGGATGGAGATGATGAAGCGCAAGCCGATCGATCAGAAATCGGTGGACCTTGTAAGTGAAGGTTGCGAACTGTGTGAGAGAACCTGTGCGCGGGTCGGCGGCAGCGCCAGACTCAAGCGCGGGAACAACACGATGAGGCGTGTTTTTATAGGAGGTTCAACGTTTAGCCTGGTGGATATCGTCGATATGGAAGTGGCGCAGGGACGGTTTCACTCCTACGAGGATGATCTGTACCGACGTCGCGTGATTTTTATCGGCGACCTTGTAAGAGAGGAGTTGTTCGGTGATGCCGATCCGATCGGCAAGACGCTTCGACTCGACGGCACCAAGTACACGGTTTGTGGCGTGGCAAAAAAGCGTGGCACCATGTTCGGCGAAAGCCAGGATGACTTCGCATTTATCCCATACGGTACCCATATCAAGCAGTTCGGGGCGCCGGGACGCCGGGGGATACAGATGATGATCAAGGCGGTGTCGCTGGAACGGCTGGAGGACGCCATGGATGAGGTGCGGATGATTCTGCGCGCTCAGCGTCACGTGCCTTACGACAAACCCGACGATTTCACCATGTTGACCGCTGATAACATTCTGGAAGCCCTTAATTCACTCACGCGGATTTTCCGCATGGGGCTGATAGGGATCTCGTCAATTTCGCTGGTCGTCGGTGGCATTGTTGTCATGAACATCATGATGGTTTCGGTAACCGAGCGCACGCGCGAGATTGGCATACGCAAGGCGATCGGCGCCAGACAGCAACACATCATGCTACAATTCTTGTTCGAGGCTCTCGTCACCACTTTGTTCGGGGGGCTGATAGGGATTGTACTCGGCTACTTTATTGCGGAAGCTCTGGTAGGTATGCTGGATATGCAAATTTCGCCGTCGACTTTTGCGATGGTGGCAGGGTTGAGCATTTCCACCGGTATCGGTATAATCTTCGGTCTCTATCCGGCCATGAAAGCGGCTCGTCTGGACCCGATCAAAGCACTTAGTTATGAATAGGATGCCATGATATTAACCTGGGTTGAAGTCAGAGACGCGATTGGGATGGGGTTGGGATCGTTGCGCGCGAACAAGCTTCGTTCGGCTCTGACGATTCTCGGCGTGATGATCGGTGTGGCCTCGGTCATCGGACTGGCTTCGATCATTGATGGCCTGGACCATGCGGTCGAGAGCGAAATCGACAGTATTGGTTCCAACATTATAGAGATCGATCGTTTTCCTCCCGGTACCGACTGGGATGAACTGACCGACGCCGAACGAAATCGTCCTTACATGGGCACCGGCGAAGCGCTGGCGATACGAGAAAACTGTCCGCATGTAGACGGCGTAGCTCCACAGAATCACTACTGGGCGCCCGGTGGCAATATCATCAAGTACGGCAACTCCAAAGTCAGTAACCTCAGATGTTTCGGCACCTGGCCCGACTATATTCGAGTAAGCAACCAGAATGTGCAGGAAGGACGGTTCTTTACCCCGTCGGACGAGCAGTTCAGAGCTATGGTTTGTGTCATTGGTTCCCAGACGGCTGACGCGCTGTTTGACGGTGGGGAAGCGGTGGGCAAGATAGTCCGCTTGAACGGCAAGCGTTTTGAGGTGATCGGTGTTCTGGAGAAAGTGGCGTCCAGTTTCGGCAATGACTGGCAAAACAACCTGGTAACGATACCTCTTTCCGTCTACGAGAAACTACATCCGTTTGACGAGGCTCTGACTTTGGTCGCTCGGGCCCGTTCGCGTGGGGAGATGGAGATGGCTCAGGAAGAGATCATCAACGCCCTGAGAATCTACCGCCGCGTCGCCTTCAATGATGAGAATAACTTCGCCCTCTTTACACAGGATACGTTCAAGGAACAGGCAGCCAATATTACAAAGTACATCTACCTGGCCATGATCATCATCACGTCGGTCGGCCTGATGGTCGGCGGGATTGGCGTTATGAACATCATGCTGGTGTCCGTCACGGAGCGCACGCGCGAGATCGGGGTGCGCAAAGCGATCGGCGCCAAACGATCCAATATCGTAATGCAGTTTCTCACCGAAGCCACCACGTTATCCGGCGTAGGCGGGTGTATCGGAATCATTACGGGCATCATACTGGGTCTCGTGGCCAATGCCCTGCTGGGATTTCCACTGTCCTTGTCGGTGTTCTGGATTACGGTCGGTTTTGTTGTGTCGGTTTCGGTGGGTCTCGTTTCGGGTGTATACCCGGCCTACAAGGCCTCGCGACTTGACCCCATTGAGGCCCTTCGCTACGAGTAGCTGTTCCTGTCCAGTTGCATAATCCTTTTAGCTTGCCATCATCCGCCGCCGTCGGTTTATTTGAACGATAGCCGTTGATTGATCGTTAGAAGACGAGAGCATGATAAAGCGATTATCCATATTCGTGTTGACCGGGTTGCTGTTGTGGCCGCTGTTATTCGCCGCTGCTCAGTTTGACAAGATGTCCGATGAGGCCCAGAATCTTTCCGGATTGATAGTCGACCACGCCATCTTTTATGATCCACCGTCGGGCAAAATCAGGCTGGAACTGTACTACCAGTTTTACAACTTCGTGCTCCAGTGGCTGCCGGTGGGTGACCGATATGTTGGGAAGTATGAGGTCGTTATTCGGGTCAAGGACAAGAATGACAGGCAGGTTGACTCCTATACAAAACAGAGGGAAGTAGCGGTTTCTACGGAAGCGCGCACCCGGTCGCGTACGGATTTTCGCACCAATCAGGTGTCTTTTCTGCTCGATCCCGGTAAGTATAGGGTCGCAGTCACTCTTCGCGACAGGAATTCATCGGTGGCGCTTTACCGAGAGATCGAACTGAAGCTGAAGGATACAAGGCGTCGCAAGCCAACTTTGTCGGATGTCGAGTTTGTTATAACCGCGGAGCGGAACTCACAGGACTCCTCTGTGTTCAGCAAAGGCAACCTTACCGTGGTGCCGTTGGTGGCCCGGGAGTTCAGTTCTGGTGTAGGCCATGATCGACTGCTCTATTATGTTGAGATCTATCAGGGGAGTGACTCCGACAAAAGCGTTTTTGTGGAGACAACCCTCAGACGTCGTTGGGGGAGCATGGTCTATCGCGACAGTATGACCAGTTCGTTTGACGGTCCGATGATGCGG
>JAUXBJ010000410.1 GCA_030619425.1 bacterium | reverse complement strand
GGCAGGAAAGCCAGGTCGATCTGGTTCATTTCGCCGATCAGTTTCATGTCGTAGAACAGGCCGGTGTCGCCGGGGTGATAGATCACCTTGCCGCCGATTGTCACCAGAAACCCGACCGGCGGGCCGGTGTAGCGGGAAGCATCGGGGCCGTAGCCGCCGCCGTGATGGGCGATAGTCAGTTTGACGCGGCCAAAATCGAAGGCGTGCGAGCCGCCGATATGCATCGGGTGAACCTCGACCCCCAGCGCGCCGCATAGGTTGGCCAGTTCGAAACTGGCGATAACGGTCGCTTTGTTGCGCTTGGCGATAGAGATCGCATCGCCCACATGGTCGCCATGGCCGTGGGTCAGAAGCACCCAACCGACATCGATTTTCTCCGGTTTGGTCGGTGAGACCGGGTTGTCAGTGATAAACGGGTCGATTATGAGCTTGTGCGCGCCCTCTTCGATAGTGACGCAGGAATGGCCGAGAAAGGTAGCTTTTGGCATGGCAATATCTCCTTATTCTGCTGTTTCGATAGTATAGGGATTAATATTGGCCGCGCGCGGCTCGCCGTCAACGATATTCTGGGGTGGCGAAAGAGTGCTATTGGCACCACGGTTGGCGGACGGGAACGTCCGCCAACCACGATGTGAGCTATCTGATTAATCGGGACTCCTGAGTCAATACAGCTACAGGATATTGTAGGTCAGGCTGAAACCGTACACGTAGTCAAGGGCCCAGGTCAGGTTGTCGTCGAGCGGCACACGAAAGTTAAAACCGGGCTTGAGAGTGCCAAAATCATAGGTACCGGCGAAACCAAGTTGATGTGCTGTTATTTCGCTAAAATCCCCGCCGTCTGCCGTAGCAAACATCCGGCCGGCAAAACCGCAACTGAGACTGACTTTGTCAACCGGCAGTAAAATGGATGCGTTGTAGTCAATGAATAACTCGGTATCATCGCCATCTTCGGTTGGAATCATCAAAGCCCCGTCTACATTGATGGTGTATTTCAATCCGCTCTCGAGCGTCTGAAGATAGCCGAGCCGCAGATTCACAGTTGCCAGGTCTGGAGTAAACGCCTCGAATCTATTGAACATTGTGACATATCCCACCGATGTGGCCGGCCACTTCTCATCCGAGGCAAGCGGGATACGCGCTCCGATGCCAACCAGCCATAACTGTGAACTGTCCGCAAGCTGTATTGACTGTACCAATCCAAAGTAAGGATTGCCGATCAGGGTTTGGTCTTCATCACTCGGGTGCATGTCATTGTCAATGTCCATCTGCACAATGGGAAGGTCCACCATTACGGAGATCCTGTCGCTGGTCTGAAAATGCCCTGACAAAATCCAGACGGAATTCAGAAGCTCATATCCTTCCGCTTCCGCGAACTTCGGTTTGAATACCTCAAAGGATATGCTCTTGTCGCCGCCGGGATACATCCAGTAATTCTGTGCCGAAACCGGGCAGGTCATCAGAATTACAGCCATCACCGTGGCCGACAGGAGAACCACCCTTAGGCGGTATCTGGCCATTTTTCTCTCCTCCTCGTGAAACGGTTTGGATTTTACTTGATTGGATGTCTGTGCAACAGAGACTGAATTTTGCCCTGCGAGTCGCTCTTGCTCCTGATGCCAAGCGCAACAGTATTTGTCCAAAAGAGGACTTTTCTACCGACTATGTCAAGTTATTATTTGCGCGGACTGGGGGGATGTTGGCAGACGGGGGACGTCCGCCAACCACAAACAAAAGAGTGTCCGAGGCACCGCCACTCAGAGTAAGCCGTGAATGTTTATCTCGAACTTCGGGTCGGAGAAGGTATCTTTCTTGTCAATATGGTTGGTGAAGGTCTGAGAAAATCCGGCTGTCAGCAGGAACCGCCTTAGGATGCGACCTTCGAGTTGGAGAGAATACGAGTTTCGAAGGATGACGCCACGGGAAATATCCCATTGCAGGAGATCATCCGCCGTCACGGAGAGACCGCGCCCAAGTCCCACCTGAAGGTCAGTTTCCAGCCAGTCGACCGGGTCCCGGCGAGTCAGATCAAAGGCCATGAAGTTCCGATAGACCGGGCTCCCGCTGCGCGCCCCGTACGGTCACAGCGTGAGGCTGAGATATGTCTGTCCGGCCGCCAGAGTTGGGCCGTACAGCCAGTCGAAGCGTGTATCGCGGTGCCATCCGGGACCGGTGCCCGGCTCATAGTCGTACGACCGGTAACGAAGCGAGAGTTCCACCGACAAGTTTTCAGTGGTAGCAGTGG
>JAUXBJ010000356.1 GCA_030619425.1 bacterium | reverse complement strand
AGGTCACTAAACTCACCTCCACAGGTATCAATCTATACCCGTATCGCTACGAGCGGACCCATGTGATCACCGAACTGCTTGAGAACTTCGATACCATGGCTAACGATGAGACGGTGGTTCGTCTGGCCGGGCGCGTCATGCTCAAGCGCAAGATGGGCAAGGCAAGTTTCGCCGACGTGCGCGACGGTTCGGAACGTCTGCAGATTTACGTTAAGCTCAACAACATAGGTCAACAAGCGTATGACCTTTTCGATACGATTGATCTCGGTGACATCATCGGCTGCGAAGGCACGCTCTTCGTCACGCGTACCGGCGAGCGCACTCTCAAGGTCACTTCGTTTGAGATTCTAACCAAGGCGCTGCACCCGCTTCCGGACAAGCATGCCGGCTTAGTCGACATCGAAACCAGGTACCGTCGGCGCTACGCTGATTTGATCGTCAACCCTGAAGTGCGCGAGGATTTCATCAAGCGCACCAGGATCATCCGGACGATTCGCGATTTTCTCAACAACAATGATTTTCTCGAAGTGGAGACGCCCATCCTGCAGCCTTTGTACGGCGGAGGCATGGCTCTGCCGTTCAAGACGCATCATCACCGTCTGGATCGCGAGTTGTACCTGCGCATCGCCGATGAACTCTACTTGAAGCGCCTGCTGGTAGGTGGTTTTGAGAAAGTATGGGAGTTCTGCAAGGACTTCCGCAACGAAGGTATCGACCGACTGCACAACCCGGAATTCTCGATGATCGAACTGTACTGGGCGTACGCCGACTATCGCGACATGGCGGCGTTGTTTGAAAAGATGCTTCGTCAGGTGGTCTTTGAGTTGCACGGTACATACCGCATCCCGTACGATGATTATGAGATTGATTTCGAGCCGCCGTTCAAGTGGATCAGCATGATCGACTCAATACGTGAAGAAACGGGTGTCGACTTCTCTGCTATGTCGTTCGAGCAGGCGAAGCCGGCGGCAAAGAAATTAGGCGTGGATGGGGACGGCCTCATTAATAGGGGCAAGGTCATTGAAGCAGTCTGGGAGGCCAAGGTTGAACCGACTTTGATCCAGCCGACTTTCATTGTCGATTTCCCCTTTGAGATTTCACCGCTGGCCAAGAAGCACCGTGAGAAAGAGGGTCTCACCGAGCGATTTGAGTTGTTTATCGCCGGATTGGAAATGGGGAACGCTTTCAGCGAACTCAACGACCCGGTGGATCAGCTGCAGCGCTTCCTGCAGCAGGGCAAGGCGCTTGAGGCGGGTGACGAGGAGGCGCAGCCTCTGGATGACGACTTTATCACGGCCTTGATGTACGGGATGCCGCCGACCGCCGGGCTCGGTTTCGGAGTGGACCGCTTGATAATGCTATTGACCAATAAGCACAATATCCGCGACGTGCTGTTGTTTCCGCAAATGAAAGAGATGAAGGAGGGCTCGGTGCCGGTCTCGAAGATTCTCGCACAGATTGTCGATGAAGCATCCACGGGCGACACGGAGTGATACGTTTTGTTTGAACGACTGTCTCGCAGGCCTGGGGAGTTGGCTACGTTTACCTCCCAAGCATTTTTCGCATTGGTTTTTGCTCCCAATCACCTGTCGCAGCATGACGGAGGAGACTCTATGACCGTGATCGGATGATTGGGGCGGGAGGGGGTTGAGACGAAAACATGTACCAGGGAGTTCGGAATGAACATCTATGTCGGCAATCTGCCGTATGAAACAACTGAAGACGATTTGCGCCAGGCCTTCGAGGCTCACGGCGAAGTTAGCTCGGTGCAGCTTATCGTGGATCGCTACACCGGTAAGTCACGCGGGTTTGCGTTTATCGAGATGTCGGATGACGGTAACAGCCAAACCGCAATTGAACAGCTAAATGGAGCCGATTTCGGTGGCCGAGAACTCAAAGTCACCAAAGCGAATCGCAGCGAAGGTGGACCGCGCCGCGACTGATCACTTCAATCATGAAATCGTGAAGCCGGAATCCACGCGGGTTCCGGCTTTTCTTATCATCTCCTCCGAACGCCGCTATTCTGAAATACCTCATGCATGATGGCCGGCGCCCTGGGAAAGACGACGAAGCTTCAAAACACATCGACGTCGTTGTCAATCGCCGATGGGTTTTTCCCGGCTCCTGATTCTGGCCACGTGACTGTTGACCACCTCAGGGTTAACCTGGAATCGGCCGAGCACTCGCGCCAGCACCTCAGCGGAAGCCTCAACCTCGGATGCGATAACGTCGCTGGCGCCGGCGCCCAACATTGGGGCGGCATCCAGTAAGTACCTGGCTCTCACCGTAATGTGTAACGTGGGAGCGACTCTCCGAGCGGCTTTCACCGCCCGTTCAATGGCGGCCGGATCATTCACCAGAATCACCAACTCCCTGGCGAGTTGCGCACCCAGGTACCGAAGGATGTCCGGACTGGTGATATCAGCATAGTATGCCGGTTCCCCGTTCTCACGCGCCCGGCGCACATTCGCCGGATTAAGTTCTGCAATCAGATATGGAATGTCGCTGTCTTTCAAGGCCAGGGCCAGATCGGCGCCAGCCAGCCCATAACCGCCGATTATGATATGATCGCGCATCTTTCGCCCGCTTTCCGCGGCGTCCTCCGCGGTCGATACATCCAACAGACGGGTGAGCACGCCAAGTTTTCCGGCCCCTGCCGCGATAGTCGGAGCAAGCGCGATCAGGATGGGGGTCACCAGCATCGATAGTATGGCGGCCGCCATAAGGTTGCTCGCAAGTGAGCCGTCTATCAACCGGTAAGATACGGCGAGACCTATCAACACAAAAGCAAACTCTCCGACCTGAGCCAGAGCCATGGCCGCCTTTGCGGTGACCCGGATCGGAAGTCGCATCAATGTCCCGGTTAAGAAAACTACGATGAACTTCCCGAGAACTATACCCACAAACAGCAATAGTATCGTGACCATATTCTCCAGGAGATACTGCGGGTCGAGCAACATGCCGATCGAAACAAAAAACAGTGAGGCAAACACCTCTCGAAAAGGTATGATGTCCGCCATCGCCTGATGGCGGTACTGGCTTCCCGCCATTATCAATCCCGCCAGAAAGGCTCCCAGGGCCAGCGATATTCCGGCCAGTGATAAAATCCAGGCCGTTCCGGCGCAGATCAACAGGCTGGTCATTATGAAAACATGTCTCTGGCGCGTCCTCGCCACCAGATTCATCAACCTCGGAGTGATCAGGCGAGCGGCCAGCACGGTAACGACAATAATCGCGGCCGAGCGAACAAGGGTCATGGCCGGCCCTGGGGAATCGCCGCTGGAACCCGCCAGGAGAGGCACCGACAGGATCATCGGTACTACACAAAGATCCTGGAAGATAAGCACGCCGAGTGT
>JAUXBJ010000375.1 GCA_030619425.1 bacterium | reverse complement strand
TCGATATGCCATTTCAAAATCCTCACTACCTATCTTGATTGAACCACAACATACCGACTAATAATCCATACTCAACCAAAAAACCCCATTGCGACACAGCCTGGGAGTCGAAGGGTGAGCGGAGTCGAAGGGTGGCGTACCCTGTGGGCGGATTCCGTACCGGGGTAGCTGGCCGCCGCTGATGAAAGAGTCAGCGAATTCTGCCGATAATAGAAAGATAGGTAGACTGAAAAACCGTGGTGGGGTGCGCTCACAACGTGCTTGGTAAAAGATGACCTACTTCGAAGTCAAAGAGCGGCTGAACAGTCTGGTTCGATTCAGGAAGCTGTACGTGGAGTACCTGAAATTCACCAACCGTGAATCAAACCCGGCTGCCCAAATGGTCCGCGCCCGGATGGAGCCATTAACGACGCTGACGGTGGATTCACTGAAACGCGTAGGGTTGGGCTCTATGCTGACCAGGGCCGCTCCGGCTCGCGGTGGGAAAACCATGAAGATCAACCTCATTCGGGCGATATTCCGTGACAACGTGATTCAAGACTACAACCTCGACGACCGGGTGCCTGTCAGGATCCTCGACAGCGGCATCGTGAGGTATCGTACACGGCTATGGCAGCAGAAGATTCAACTATTCAATCCATTTTTCTGGTTATATCAGGTGACCGCCTTCCTGGCCGTGTTGCCTCTTCATGTTTTCCGCCGCGCTGGTTACGACACCGGACGAGCGGAGGAGTCTTCGTTGGTGCGGCTATTGGTGGTCTCATTCCAACTGGCCTGCCTCTTTGTGGTTTTCAACTGGCTTGGGCTAATCGAGTGGTTTCACTACTACCTGGTAGCCTGGTAGCAGTCTTGTAGGTCAGGTTCGCTGGAACCTGACGGTAGTCATCAGTCTTGTAGGTCAGGAGGCCTGTCCTCCTGACATTTGCTCTGTTTGACAACGCCCCTACCAGCAGGGGAGAGGCGCGTAGCCGCCGGCAAACATGTAATCCACCAGGTATATCAAGTCTGACACATCAAGAGTCAGACTCCCATCAATGTCGGCTTCCTTCGGGCAGGTCGGGGCTGGTCCGCCTGAAAACATATGATCAACCAGGTAAATGAGATCGCTGATTGTCACCTCATCGGCAGGGTCCTCATCGATATTCCCGCGCATACCCATGCAGCAACTTGTTACGTCTAAAGAACCGGACGTTGTCTCAGGTTGATAGTCCAGGAACCTACTGTAATACATCGGTAAGTAGGACGTGTAGCCGCCGAGCAAAATCGGCACTGACTGACCCGGAACGGTGTTTGAAGGCACACTGAAGTAGATTTTCAGAACCGGACCGTATCCGGGGCTAAGGTCCGGCTGGGTATTGAGTGTGGCTGAGGTGAGCAGCCTGAAGGTCGCGCGTTTGCTGGTGGGTGCATAATGAATTAATACAACTTCTTCGAAGTAATCAGTGCGACATCCGGCAGTCGAGAACGAGTCATAAACAAACGCAACCTCGCCGGCGAATTCTATCGGAATTCTCATGTCCCTGAGCGGCGCCGAGTTGCCGGCGTGAATCTCCAGCACCGCCGTCGAGTCCGGAGCGCCGCCCTCACTGATCGCTGATATCGTATCGGCGATAGCAATCACCAAATGCGGTCGTACCAGCGAGCAGGTGTCGGCGCCTGCCTGCACTTCCAGGTTGACGTCAAAGCATCCGGGAGTATTGTAGGTATGAACGGGCGATTGTGCGCGCGTCGTGTCACCATCACCGAAATCCCACACCCAATTCTCAACTTCAAGATCGGAGGAGCCGTCGAAACCAACCGTTAACGGCAGCCAGCCGATCGTGGTATCGACGGAGAACATCACACGACGATCCGGGATGATCTTGGTCAACATCATTTGGTCGCCGGCGTTGCACCCATCCCAATTGCAGTACAGATAATCCACCGTGTACCAGGTGCTGTGACTGGAGTTCCAGCCATAGTTGAAATGCTGCTGGTTGATACCATCGACAATGCGATAACCGTCCAGAACGATATTGTGCCGAGTGATTCTATAAGTGATCGGCAGACCGCGATCAAGGTCCTCATGGCAGGCGTCAAACCACTGCTGAGCCGTTATGCCCGGCCGGTTGGTTCGCACCACGGAATCCTTGTAGCGAAACATTTCATGAAACGCATCCAAACCATAAGTCACGTACGAGCCCGAACCGCACACTCCATATTGCATGTGCCAGGCCACACCTACTTCGTAGTTCAATTCTGCTACCGCGGCCTTCTGTTCTTCGGGGTAATTACTGCCAACGTAGTCGAGCATGTTGTCCCAGTCGTACGGATCATCGATATACTCATTAAGCCACATGCCCGGCGTGCTGCCGCCGCAGCTTTCGTCGCCCGTCCAGTAGTGTCGGGCCGAATCGACTCCAAACGGCGGCCACTGGTGATAGTACATAATCATGGCCGTGGCCGTGGCCACGCAGCCAACGATGCACTGCCCACCGTCACCCATCGGGCAATACATTTTGTAAGGATACCCCTGATGCCAGTGGGCTGTCATGAGTGGTCCAACCGAGACCAGGGTGTCGCGCTGACCGGTTTTAAGCGCAGTCTCAAACTCGGCGTTGCTGACAGCGTAGCGATCCCACTGCGCGCGGTACTCCCGTCCGAACGGCACGTCACCGGTGCTCGGTTGCGCTGCATCTATGTCGCCGAACTGCGCCTCAAAAGCACGCACACCGTCCAACAGCATCTCCCGGGTGAGCGCGGCCATACCGTCTGCATCATCGATGTTCAGGTCGTACTCTTCCGAAGTTACTTTCACCGGCGCCAGTTCCTTGAGAAGCGGCACAACGATGTATCCGACTGGATCGATGTGGTAGAGATACCCGACCATGACACCTTCTTCAACGATCTCTTCGACGCGGTCGATCTTCGGCTCTGCGTCACCTGCCCAGTTTCCCTTTTGGTGAACAATGTAGGAGAGCCAGTTCTGGCTGACCATCGTTGCCTCGGTCGAACTGGCTCGTTCGGCGTGGGCGGCGGTGGGTATGATTACAAGGGTGAAGACTACAAGACAAGTAGCAATGGTTTTGATGGACACGCTGACGTTC